>JASHVV010000064.1 GCA_030044385.1 Gammaproteobacteria bacterium | reverse complement strand
CCCACCGAGCCGAAGGCCGGCCAATCCGGGGCATCCGCCGCCTGCGGGCGGCCGCTGCGGGCGAAGCTGGTCCAGTAATCGAGCATCGCCTCGGACAGTGCCTCCTCGCGCGGTGAGGCTGGGTTCTTCGGCCAGAGCGGCGGCGTGCGGTCGAGCGTGCCGAAGACATATGGGAGCTCACTGGCATGGAATCCATGCAGGTGGGCCTCGTCGGCGGCCGGGTAGCCGTGATCGAAGAAGTAGAGGTAGGAAGGCAGTCCGAGCCCGCTCTGATCCTTGACGAGGCGCATCGCCGTCCAGCCATAGAGGCCATCGCGGGTGGCCGCCAGAATGCTCTCCTCCAGGTCATTCGCCGGGTAGAGCCGCAGGAATTCGCCGGCGAAGGGCCCGTAGCGCTCCCGGATGATCCTGCGGTAGTCGGCCGCGCTCGCCGGTGCAGGCGGCGCGAGGTACATGAGCGACCGGATCTCTCCGCTGTTGAAGCCGGCGAGGATCGGGACGTGCGCCTGATCGCCCTTGTCGAAGGCAGTGATCATCTGCTCCGGCAGTACATGGCTGTCGACGACGCCCCACGGCCAGAAATGGGCAGCCGCCGCGGCATCCGTCAGCTTCCTCGGGTCCATCGACCGCAGGGCGGCGATGCTCGGCGCGTGGAGCGCGGCGGCAAGTTGCAGACCGCTCTGCTCGGCGGCGGGCATGCCGTATCTGCTCTGCCTCAAAGAGGGCATGGAGACCAGGTAGCCGCTCTCCGCAATGCCCTTGGCGAAGAGGCCGCGTGCTTCCGGCGAGACCATCAGGTACATGACGCTCAGGGCGCCGGCGGACTCGCCGGCGATGGTGACGTTGTCAGGGTCACCGCCGAACGTTGCAATGTTGCGCTGCACCCACTTCAGCGCCGCGATCTGATCGAGCAGGCCGTAGTTGCCGGAGACGCGCTCGGGCGATTCGGCGCTCAACTGCGGCAGGGCCAGCCAGCCGAGCGCGCCCAGGCGATAGTTGATGGAGACCACGATGACCCCGCGCTCGGCGAGGCGCGCGCCGTCGTAGACCGGGTCGCGGCTTGCCCCGCCCCAGAGCGCGCCGCCGTAGATCCAGAAGAAGACCGGGGCCCGGCGCGCATCGGCGGGAGCCCAGATGTTGAGCGTCAGGCAGTCCTCGCTCATGGGAATCGGGTCTTCGACGTAAACGCTCACGAGCGTGTTGTCGGGCTGGAAACAAGCCGGCCCGAATGCGGTGGCGTGCCGCACGCCGCGCCAGCGCGGCAATGGTGCGGGCGGCTTCCAGCGCAACGCGCCGACCGGCGGCTGGGCGTAGGGGACGCCCTTGAAGATGCGCAGGTTGCCCGCGATCACGCCTTGCATCCTGCCGGCCGGCGGATCGGCCATGGCCCCGAGCTCGGCTTGGGCCAGCGCCCGCGAGGCGGGGGAGGCCGCCGCGTAGGACGGCGAAGTGACGACGAGGCAGGCGGCGACGCCGGCCAGGACGGCTGCAATCCGAAAAGGACTCATTGTGCATTGCCTCCGCGCGTGCGGCTTTCGCGTCTCAGAACGCGCGCCAGCGCAAGGAAGATCAGGATGGCGACGCCATAGAACGGCGTCAACGAGTACAAGGCGATCTGCAGGGAATGCGCGGGATGGGCGGCGTGGAAGAAGTCGCTCGCGGCGCCCACGTAAGTCGGTCCCAAGCCCAGGCCGATGAAGTTCATGACCAGAAGCAACAGCGCGCCCGAGATCACGCGCTGATCGGGCCGCACCTCCTCCTGAACCAGCGCGACCGACGATGACAGATAGAAGAAGTTCAGGAACCCCGGCCCGATGAGAAAAATCAATGCAAGCGGCCAGGACGGCGCCCAGACGAACCCCAGGTAGAAAGGGATCGCGAGCGCCAGCGATGCGGCGGGCACGAGGGCGTAAGCCGCCTTGGACCGCCGCGTGAGCCGGTCGATGAGTTGCCCGGAGACCAGCATGCCCCCGCTCATCACGATGCCGACGAGGAGCGCGTACCAGATGGCGAGCTCGTCCAGCGTCATGCCTTTCTCCCGCATGAGGAAGAGGCTGGTGAAATTCACCGTTCCATAGGTGACGAATTGCGTCGCACCGCTCCCGAGGGCGGCCAGCAGGAGAGTGGGACGGGAAAAGAACATCGCGACGGTCTCGCGAAAGCCCGACGAGCCCGCCGCGCGGCGCGGGTCATCATCGAGGCCGCCGCGCGGCGGCTCGCGCAGCACCAGCCGGGTCACGATTGCGGCCAGGATTCCGGCGCACCCCAGGGCAACGAACGCGTCCCGCCAGTTGTAGCGTGCGGCGATGGCGGCCCCGAAGGCGATGCCCAATGCCGCGCCGACCGGTGGACCGATATTGTAGATGCCGAACGCCTTGCCCCGCCGGCCGGGCGGGAAAAGATCGGTGATGAGGGAATAGGAGGGCGGGACGCCGCCGGCTTCTCCGACGCCCACCATCATGCGCGCGGCGACGAGCTGCGGATAGCGCATCGCCAGTCCGCACCAGGCCGTGGCGGCGCTCCATATCGCGCAAGCCGCCGACAGCACGTTGACCCGGTTGGTCCTGTCGGCGAGCCAGCCGATCGGGATGGCGATGAAGCAGTAGAAGAACGCGAAATACAGGCCGCCGATCAGCCCGAGCTGTCCGTCCGAGATATGCAGGGAGTCCTCGATGGGCTTGGCCAGGATGGCGAGCAGCGATCGATCGAGGAAATTGAGGACGTAGACGCCGCAGAGCACGGCGAGGGCGATCCCGGCCCGGGGCCCCGGGATACGGGGAGCCCGCCGGGAGGGTCCGGCCGGTCCGCGCAGGTCAGCCAGCGCGGCGGACTCGGAGGCGGCCATCGATCGGGAATCGCCGCAGCGGCGTCAACTCGTTGCGACGGGCGTGCGGCAGGGGTGTATCGATGAGCATCGTGTTAATTCTAATGCGTCTGAAAACCGTAGCCAACACACGCAGAAAATACGCTATATACACGCAGACCCCAGCAGGCAGTTTCATTATTACTCATAATAGTGAACTTGACAACCGGCCGGCGAGCTGAGAGGCTGCGCACACGCGTCATCGGGTGGTCTGGATAATGAGGGGGTTCCGATGAGGATCGCAGCATTCGTCAGCGTCGCGCTCGTTCTGGGCGGCACCGCCTGGGCCGAGACGGCGGCATCACCAACGACTTCCACGTCAGGCGACTCGCAGAAGCAAGCCAGTCGCCCGGAAGGCGGCTCCACGACCGTCGCGGCACCCGCCGCACGCTCCGAGCATTCGCCTGAGGTTCTCACCGAGGTGGTGGTGACGGCCGAGAAGCGCACCACCAATCTGCAGCAGACGCCGATTGCGGCCACGGTGCTCACCGGCACGCAGCTGCTCAACGATGGGGTGGTGACCGTCGATCAGCTGGAGACCGTCTCGCCCTCGATGGCGGTCAACAATTTCGGCCAGGGCAACGACTTCGATATCCGCGGCATCGGCAAGTCGGAGAACAACTCGCAGACCCAGACCGGCGTCATTACGTACCGAAACGGCGTGGCCTCGTTCCCGGGCTATCTGCAGGACGAGCCCTACTACGACATCTCCAACCTGGAGATACTGCGCGGCCCTCAGGGGACGTTCGCGGGCGAGAACTCGACGGGCGGCGCCGTCTACATCACCGAGACGGCGCCGAATTTCGGCGGGGTGAACGGCTACGTGCTGGGCCAATACGGCAATTACAACGACAGCATGCTGCAGGGGGCGGTCAACCTGCCGGTGAGCGATACGCTCGCTGCGCGTGTCGGCTTCTACGACGAGTACCGCGACACGTTCTTCCACGTCAGCGGCCCGTACATCGGCGGTGACGGTACGTTGAAGCAATCGGCCGTCCGCTTCAGCCTGTTGTGGCAACCTTCCGACAAGCTCAGCGCCCTGTTGCAGAACGATTACGCCTACATAGACAGCGGCGGCTACATGGCGTCACCGGCCGCGTCTACGACGCCGCTGTTCGATGTCAGCGCAAACGGCCCCGACGCCGCGATCGACCAGGTCGCTCGCTCCACGCTCAACGTCAATTACAAGATGGACAGCGGAATCACGCTGCGGTCCATCACGGGCCTGCAATACGGGCGTTCCGTCTACCAGGCGGACCTCGATGCCACCGACGTGCTGGACTACGTGTTCAAGGACCTGGTCCCGGTCGAGATGTACTCGCAGGAATTCGATCTGATCTCGCCGGAGCAGGGCTTCATCACCTGGGTAGCCGGGGCCTACTATCAGGGACTCGATTACTCCTTCCCGATCGGCCAGGGGTACTACATAGGCTATCCCCCGGGCATCTATGACGAGTACATCGAGGGCAGGCAGCTCGACGATACGGCGGCGACATTCGGGCAATTGAGCTTCAACTTCAGCCATGGCTGGAAGTTCCAGCTCGGCACGCGTTATTCGTGGAACGACTCGACGAACCGGGGCGATATCCGGATTCCCGAATACTACTACGATCTGCTGAATCATCAGACGGAGCACGACGATCGCGTGACGGGCAAGGCGAACCTGAGCTGGGCCATCGACGAGAGCAATTTTCTGTATGCATTCGTTGCAACGGGCTACAAACAGGGAGGCCTGAATCTACCCATCAACAGCATCCCGCAGCAGCCGTTTCGCGCCGAGTACGTGACGGACTACGAGGTAGGTTGGAAGGCGTCGGCGCTCGACGATCACGTACGGACGCAGCTCGACGGTTACTATGACAAATACAACAACTTTCAGGTCTCGATCGCCGACCCGACGATACTGACTCAAACGCTGGAGGTGAACGATCCGTCGCCGAGTACGCTCTACGGCGTAGAGGCGTCGGTGCAAGCCGTAATGGGTCACTTTTCACTCGATGCGAACCTCGGCTTGGAGCGTACGAGCCTCGGAACCTTCTTCGCCAATGACCCCCGCATCCCCGGCCTGGCCGTGTGCAGCCCCCTGACGGGACCGGCTACTCCATCCTGCGTGGACCTGTCGGGGCACCAGCAATCCTATGCGCCGGAGCTGACCTATAACATCGGACCGAAATACACATTCTATCTGCCGCGGGGCGGCGAGCTGACGATCAGCGGCAACTATTCGCACGTCGGATCCCAGTGGGCGACGCTGTTCGAGAATGCGGCGCTGGACGACTACCTCGGGGCGCGTAATCTCACTTCCGCGCAGATCGCCTATGCCTTGAACGATTGGACGTTCACGGCCTACGGAACCAACCTGACGAATGAGCAGTACGTGGCTGCGATGGTCTCGCAGCTACGGTATGCCGGCTATCCTCGTCAATACGGCCTGCGGGTGATGAAAGCCTTCTAGTCTTGAAAGAGGACGCGGACGGAACGATGCAGCGCTACCGTTTGACAGTGGACAAGTTTCTGGATCACGCTGCCAAGTGGCACGAGACCTCGTGCGTGGTGTCGGCGAGCCCCGGAGGGCAGGCCGACCGGATGGCTTACGCGCAGTTGCGTGACCGCAGCCGACGGGTCTCGGGCGCGATGCTGGATCTGGGACTGAAGCAGGGCGACCGAGTCGCCACGCTCGCCTGGAACACGCTGGATCATCTGACGGCGTATTACGCTGCGACGTGTGTCGGCTTGGTGTGTCACACGTTGAATCCGCGTATGCGAGTCACGCACCTGATCGAGATGGTCCGGGAGGCGCAGGACCGGTGGATCATGATCGGCGCCGGATTGCAGCCCCTGGCCCGGGAACTGCTTGCCGAGTGTCCGAGTCTCGAGGCGGTGATCCTGCTCGACGGGCAGGCAGCGGAGCAGGAGTCTCAGGAGCGGGTCCGCAGCTGGAGCCTCGAGGAGCTGCTGCGGTCTTTCGGGCGGCCGGGGAGCTGGGGAGACTTCGAGGAGGAGGCGCCGGCGGGTCTGTGCTACACGTCCGGCACGATCGGCAAACCGCGGGGGGTGCTCTATACCCATCGCTCGAACTATCTGCATACCCTTCGGGCGCTCCAGGCCGATGCCGTCGCGCTCACCGCCGAAGACACCGTGCTGGTCGCGGTGCCGATGTTCCACGCCAACGGCTGGGGATTTCCGTTCGTGGCTCCGGCCGTGGGGGCGAACATGGTGCTGCCCGGCCGGAGCGTCGATCCTATTCACCTGCACGATCTGATCGTCAGCGAGCGGGTGACCCTCGCGGCGGCCGTGCAGACCGTATGGCTCGCGCTAGTGGATCATCTGGAGGAGACGGGCGGCGAGTTGCCGACTCTGCGCCGGATCATCATCGGCGGATCGAGCTGTCCGGAAGCGCTCCTCAAGAGAATCGAGGAGCGCCTCGACGTGCGCGTCCAGACCAGTTGGGGGATGACCGAGCTGTCGCCGATGGGCACGATCGAGCCGCCCAATGTGCCGCCGCATCCCGGCCCGCGGGCTTCGGGAAGGCTTCCGATGGGGCTCGACCTGCGGCTGGTCGATGCTGACGGACGTGCCCTGCCGGAGCAGCGCATGAGAGTCGGACGGCTGATGGTCAAGGGCGCGAGCGTCGCGGACCGTTACTTCAACGACCCGGAGCCGGCGCTCGATGCGGCAGGATACTTCGACACCGGCGATCTGGCGATCATCGATGAGGCCGGCAATCTCACGATCACCGGGCGGACCAAAGGCCTGATCAAATCGGGCGGCGAGTGGATCAATCCGCGGGAGATCGAGGACATCATCGGTGCGCTGCCGCAGGTCGCCCTGGTGGCCGTCGTGGGACAGCCGCACGCGAAATGGGGCGAGCGACCCGTGCTGATCGTCGAGCCCCGCAGGGAGCACGCAATCGATCCGGAAACGCTCTTGAGCGTTCTGCGCGGCAGGGTACCGGATTGGTGGTTGCCCGACCGGGTCGTGATCACGAAGAAGATGCCGTTGGCGGCAACCGGGAAGATCGACAAGCAGCGTCTGAGCGCGGAGCTCACCGAAAGCCAGCCCGGACGGTGAGCCATCCCGTGTGCAACGAACTTGAAAACACGCCGGGCGAGCTCGAGCGCTTCCGCTCGCTGACGGCGGCTTGGCTCGAGGCGAATTGCCCCGCGGAAATGCGCGGTCCGCCGGCGAGCGATGCTGATAGGTGCTGGGGCGGACGACGCGGGGAATTCGCCGGCGCCGCGCAACGGCTGTGGCTCGAGAGGATGATCGCCAGGGGTTGGACGGTCCCCGAATGGCCGCGGCAATACGGCGGGGCCGGCCTCGATGGAGAGCGCGCCCGGATCCTGCGCGAGGAGATGCGCCGACTCGACTGCCGGGCGCCGCTGACGTCGTTCGGGATCTCGATGCTGGGTCCCGCGCTGCTGCGGTTCGGCAGCGAGGCCCAGCGGCTGGAGCATCTGCCGCGCATCGCCCGCGGTGAGATCCGCTGGTGTCAGGGATATTCCGAGCCGGGCGCGGGGTCCGACCTGGCGTCGCTCGCGACGCGCGCCGAAGACCGCGGCGATCACCTGCTGGTGAACGGTCAGAAGATCTGGACGAGCTATGCGGACCTGTCCGACTGGATCTTCTGCCTGGTCAGAACCGATGTGACGGCGGAGAAGCACCGGGGGATCGGCTTCCTCCTCATCGACATGGACGGCCCGGGCGTGACCACCCGGCCGATCCGGCTGATTTCCGGGAAGTCGCCGTTCTGCGAGACCTTCTTCGAGAACGTGCGGGTTCCCAAGGAGAACCTCGTGGGCGCCCCCGGCGGCGGCTGGGAGATCGCCAAGTATCTTCTGACCCACGAGCGCGAGTCGATCGGCAGCATGGAGCTCCTGACTCAGGGCGCGACTCCGCTGCATGAGCTCGCGGTACGCAGCGTCGGTCTCGAGGGCGGACGGCTGGCCGACGACCTCTTGCGCGCCGAGCTCGCGCGCTGGCAGGTCGATTCATTGGCGTTCCGGCTCACGCTGGAGCGCTTGCGGGAGGCGGCGAGCGGCGGGCAAGGGCTCGGCCCATTCTCCTCGGTGCTCAAGTACTACGGCACCGAGCTCAACAAGCGCAGGGAGGACCTCGCGATGTCGATCGCGGGCGTGCGTGGCCTGTCGTGGGGCGATACCGCGGGCGGCGCCTCGGGGGGCGGCGAGACGGCGCGAGCCTGGCTGCGGTCGAAGGGAAATTCAATCGAAGGCGGGACCTCGGAGATTCAACTCAACATCATCGCCAAGCACCTGCTCGGGCTGTCGGGCGCGTGAGACGAGGCATGCAGGAGCTCCCCATGCGGTATTCCCTCGATGAGGAGCAGCAGCTCCTGCAGGACTCCGCCCGGAAGCTCCTCGACGCGCGCTCGCCGGTGGCGGCGCAGCGCGAGCTGCGGGACCGGAACGATGCGAATGGATTCAGCCGTCGGCTGTGGACCGAGGTCGCGGAGCTCGGCTGGAGCGCCTTGCTGGTGCCGGAAGCCTTCGGCGGGGTGGATCTGGGACATGCGGCTGCGGCGATCATCGCGGCGGAATGCGGCCGCACGCTTACCGCGCTGCCCTTCCTGTCAACGGCGGTCACCGGAGTCACGGCGCTCGTGCGGGGCGGATCGCCGGAGCAGCAAGCCCGCATCCTGCCGAGCGTTGCCGCAGGCACGTGCCTGCTCGCCCTGGCCATCGACGAGCGGCCACGTCATGCGCCCCGGGAGATCTCGACGGTCGCCGTGCGAAGCGACGGCGGGTACCGGCTCTCGGGGCAAAAGATATTCGCGTTGGACGGACACGTCGCCGACTACCTGATCGTGAGCGCCCGGATCGGCGAGTCGGAGCAGGATGGCAGGGGTGCATCAGCACTGTTTCTGGTCGATGCGGCAGCCTCAGGCGTCCGCGTCGAGCGCACGATCATGATCGACAGCCGCAACGCAGCCGACGTCTGGTTGACGGGTGTTCAGCTCGGCCCCGAAGACCGCCTGGGCCTGGACGCCGATGGCGCCGCGCTCCTCGACTCGGTGCTCGATGCGGGCCGCGCGCTGCTTGCCGCCGAGCTGGTGGGGTTGGCGCGCGAGTGCCTGCGGCGCACCGTCCAATATCTCGGCGAGCGCAGACAATTCGGGCGCAAGCTCGCGGAGTTTCAATCTCTCCAGCACCGGCTCGCGCACCTGCTCTGCGAGATCGAGCTTGCCGCCTCGCTCGCGCGCGCAGCCGCGGGCGCGGTCCAGGAGCGCGGCGAGGATCGCCCGCTTCTGGTCAGCGCCGCGAAGGCGAAATGCGCCGAGGCGGCAACGCTGGCGGCGAACGAGGCGATTCAGATGCACGGCGGCATCGGCATGACGGATGAGCTCGACATTGGCCTCTTCGTCAAGCGGATCCGCGCTGCGTGCGAGACCTACGGCGGCGTCGCATTCCATTGCGACCGCGTCGCGAGATTGCATGGATTCTGACGCGCCGCTACTCGCCGAGGCTGTAGCCCGCGACGGTGGCGCCGCCGTCGACCACGATGACCTGGCCCGTCACGAAGCGCGCGGCCGGCGCGCTCAGAAAGACCGCAGCTCCGGCAACGTCATCGGGCTCGCCCAGGCGGCGCAGCGGGGTATGCGCTTGCGCCGAGCGGGCGATTTCGGGGTTCTCCCACAAGGTGCGGGCGAAATGAGTGCGCACGAGCCCCGGCGCTACGCAATTGACCCGCACGTTGTGCGGGCCGAGCTCCGCCGCGAGGTTGCGGGCGAGCTGGAAGTCCGCGGCTTTCGACACGCCATAGGCGCCGATGAGAGACGAGCCGACGAGCCCGGCGACGGACGAGACGATGACGATGGCGCCATCGCGGCGCGCAATCATTTCCGGCGCGACCATCTGGATCAGCCAGTGGTTGGACAGAACGTTGTTGTCGAAGATCTTGCGGAACTGCGCGTCGTCCAGTCCCGACATGGGTCCGAAATGGACGTTCGTGGCGGCGTTGCAGATCAGAATGTCGATGCGGCCGAACGACTCGCGGGTGCGCTCCACGAGCCGCCGCAATCCCTCCTTGGAGGATATGTTTGCCTCGACCGCGATCGCGCGGCCGCCCCCGTTCGCCGCGTTGATGGCGTCGGCCACGACCTGGCACTCCGCGAGCGTGCGGGAGGAGATCACCACGCGCGCGCCGTGCTCGGCCAGCCGCTCGGCGATCGCCCGGCCTATGCCCCGGGAGGAGCCGGTGATGATGGCGACACGATCAGCGAGGGCAAACAGCGACATGGACGTTCTCCGATCGATATTACGGAGTTGAATGATACATGTTAGTGTCAGGAGTCAGCAAGTGACGGCGCAGAGGCGATTGATCGTACGCAGGGCGGCGGTGCTCGGTGCCGGAGTGATGGGCGCGCAGATCGCGGCGCATCTCGTCGACGCCCGCGTGCCGACGGTCCTGTTCGATCTGCCGGCCAGGGAGGGGGACAGGAGCGGCATCGTCAACAGGGCGATCGAGGGACTGAAGCGGCTGCAGCCCGCGCCGCTTGCCGGCCGCGACACGGCGGCTTTCATCCAGGCGGCCAACTACGACGAGCACCTGGCGCTCCTGGCCGGGTGCGACCTGGTGATCGAGGCGATCGCCGAGCGCCTGGACTGGAAGCTGAGCCTCTACCACGAGGTTACTCCGCACCTCGGGCCGCGCACGGTCTTCGCATCCAACACTTCGGGGCTGCCGATCGCGAAGCTCGCCGCGGCGTGCCCCCCGGAGCTGCGGCCGCGGTTCTGCGGTGTGCACTTCTTCAATCCGCCGCGGTACATGCACCTTGCGGAGATCATCCCCTGCGGGGAGTCGCTGCCGTCCGTGCTCGATGACCTCGAGCGTTTCCTCGTCACGACGCTCGGCAAGGGTGTCGTCCGCGC
>JASHVV010000063.1 GCA_030044385.1 Gammaproteobacteria bacterium | reverse complement strand
CCGCCCTCCCCGCCCGACAAGAGCCTGGAAGGGCACATCGCGCGACTCTGGCCGCTGCTCACGCGCCAGCCGGCCGTCCCGCCGCCCTATTCATCGCTGCTGTACGTGCCGGAGCCTTACGTCGTGCCGGGCGGGCGCTTCCGGGAGTTCTACTACTGGGACTCCTACTTCACCATGCTCGGGCTGATCCCCGACGGCCATCTCGATACGGCCCGCGACCTGGTCGATGACTTCTCCTACATGCTGCGCGAATACGGGCACATCCCCAACGGCGCGCGCACCTACTACCTGTCGCGCTCGCAACCGCCGGTGTACTACCTCATGGTGGGGCTGCTTTCCGCCGACCCGGCGAGCGCGTGGTCGCGGCACCTGCAGGACCTGGAGCGCGAGTATGCCTACTGGATGCAAGGCTCGGCCGGCCTGCGCCCCGGACAGGCGCGACGCAATGTCGTCGAAATGCCCGATGGCTCTCTCCTCAACCGTTACTGGGACGCCTCGGATACGCCGCGCGATGAGTCCTACCGCAACGACGTGCTGATCGCGCGCGCCTCGGGCAGGCCGCGGGCGCAGGTGTACCGCAACCTCCGCGCCGCGGCCGAGAGCGGCTGGGACTTCGGCTCCCGCTGGCTCGCGGACAGGCGCCACCTCACCACCATCGACACCACGGACATCGTGCCGGTCGATCTCAACAGCCTGCTCTATGGCCTGGAGCGGGCCATCGCGAGCGGCTGCGAGGCACGCCACGACTCCACGTGCGCGCGGCGCTTCGCGGCCCGTGCCCGCCGCCGCAGAGACGCGATGGACCGCTACCTTTGGGACGCCAAGGCCGGCTACTTCATGGATTATGACTGGCGGCACCGGCGCCGCAACCCGGAGCTCAGTGCGGCGACGCTCTATCCGCTTTTCACCGGGGTCGCCACCATAAGGCAGGCGGACGCCGTCGGTGCGGTCACGCAGATGCGGCTGCTCAAGGAGGGCGGTATCGTCACGACCACCATCGATACCGGGCAGCAGTGGGACGCTCCGAACGGCTGGGCTCCCCTGCAGTGGATCGCGGTGGTCGGCTTCCGCCGTTACGACCAGCCCGTGCTCGCGCGGGACATCGCCCGGCGCTGGCTCGCGACGGTGCAACGGGTTTTCGCCAACACCGGCAAGCTGGTCGAGAAGTACGACGTCGAGCACAACCTGCCCGGCGGCGGCGGCGAGTATCCTCTGCAGGACGGATTCGGCTGGACCAACGGCGTGACGCGCGGGCTGATCGCCCTCTACCCGGATCTGACTCCTCACCCATGAGCGATGCCCTGCTCGCCATCGACCAGGGCACGAGCTCGAGCCGCGCCATGGCCTTCTCGCCCGCAGGCGAGATCCTGGCGGCGGAGCAGCAACCGTTCGAGGCTATCTACCCGGCATCGGGCTGGGTGGAGCAGGATGCGGAAGTCATCTGGGCGACGACGATCTCGACCACGCGGGCGGTGTTGGAACGGCTGCGCGTTGCGAAGCACGTGGTGGCCGCGATCGGCATCACCAACCAGCGCGAGACCGCCGTCGTGTGGGATCGGCGCACGGGGGTGCCGATCCACAACGCCATCGTCTGGCAGGACCGCCGCACCGCCGACCGTTGCCGGGAGCTCGCCGCCGCGGGACTCGAGGCGGAGCTCGCCGCCAAGACGGGACTGCGGCTCGACCCCTACTTCTCCGCGACCAAGCTGGCGTGGATCCTCGACCGGGTGCCGGGAGCGCGCGCGGCGGCGGCCGCAGGCCGGCTGGCATTCGGCACGATCGACAGCTTTCTCATCTGGCGGTTGACGGGCGGGCGGCTGCACGTCACGGACGCCACCAATGCCAGCCGTACTGCGCTCCTCGACATCCGCACGGCACGTTGGGACGCATCGCTCTGCGAGAGGTTCGCAGTGCCGGCTTCCTGCCTGCCGGAAGTCAGAGACAGCGCCGGGGATTTCGGCACGACCGATCCGGCGGTGCTCGGACAGGCGCTGCCGATCCGCGGCGTCGCCGGCGATCAGCAGGCCGCGCTCATCGGCCAGGCGTGCTTCGAGCCCGGAGACGTCAAGAGCACCTACGGCACGGGCGCCTTTCTCGTCCTCAACACCGGCGAGACTCTGGTGCAGTCGCATCACCGCCTGCTCGCCACCATCGCCTATCGGCTGCAGGGCCGCACGACCTACGCGCTGGAAGGCTCGGTGCTCTCCGCGGGCGCGACCATACAATGGCTGCGCGACGGCCTCGGGCTGGTGTCGCGGGCCAGCGAGATCGAGGCTCTCGCGGCGTCGGTGTCCAACACCGGCGGCGTGTATCTCGTTCCCGCATTCACCGGGCTCGGCGCGCCATACTGGGACCCGGATGCCCGCGCCGCCGTCGTCGGTATCACTCGCGCCACCGGTCGGGCCGAGATCGCCCGCGCGGGACTCGACAGTGTCGTCTACCAGACCCACGACCTGATCGCCGCAATGGCGGCGGATGGGGCGCGCACGCAGACGCTCAAGGTCGATGGCGGCATGGCGCAGAACGGACTGCTCCTGCAGCGGCTCGCCGATGTGCTGGGACTCGCCATCCTGCGTCCCCGGATCACGGAGTCCACGGCCTTCGGCGCCGCGTGCCTCGCGGGCCTCGGCTGCGGGCTGTACGGCTCCCCGGCCGACCTGGCGCGCCTGTGGAAATCCGACCTGCGCTGCGAGCCGCGGCTGGACGCCAACATGCGCGGCCTGGAGCTCCAGGGCTGGCGGGAAGCCGTGGAGCGCGTACGAGTCGGCGGGTAGGCGGCCGGCGGCTGCCGGGGTAAAATGCATCCATGGCAACCGGTTGGGCCGGCGACGGCGCCGTACAAGATCAGATCGATGCGACCGTGACGGACGGCATCCAGCGCGCGAAGAGCCGGCTGCCGCAGGGTCCCGGCCTCGCCCACTGCGAGGGCTGCGGCGCGGAGATCCCCGAAGCGCGGCGCCAAGCCATGCCCGGCGTGCGTCTGTGCGTCGCCTGTCAGAGCGGCGCGGACCGGGAAGCCAGCCAGTTCAGCGGCTACAACCGCCGCGGCAGCAAGGACAGCCAGCTGCGCTGAGCGCGGACCGGCGACCCAACATCCGATCCTGTGCCGCTGCTCTCGCTTCTTGACGCCCGGCTTGCGCTCGGCGACCGGCCGCTCCTCGACGGAGCGCGGCTCGCGCTGCAGACCGGAGAGCGCCTCGGACTGATCGGCCGCAACGGCACGGGCAAGTCGACGCTGCTGCGGGTCGTTGCCGGGCACGCGGCATTGGACGACGGCGAGCGGCAGGTCCGCGAAGGGCTGCACATCGCGCTGGTCGAGCAGGAGCCTGAGCTGCCCGCGGCGCGCACCCTGCGTGAGAGCCTGCTGGAGCGCGTGACGGCCACATCGTCCGCACCGGTCCGCGCCGCCCTGCTCGACAACGAGCGCGGGCGCTGGAGCTTCGAGACACGCCTGACCGAGTTCCTGCATCGCTTCGAGCTCGAGCCCGGGATGGCTCCGGCGACGGGATCCGGCGGCGAGCGCAAGCGCGCGGCGCTCGCCCTCGCCCTCGCAACCCAACCGGAGCTGCTGCTGCTCGATGAGCCGACCAATCACCTCGATATCGGCGCCATCGAGCGGCTGGAAGAGCTGTTGCTGAGGGTGCCGGCGGCGATCGTGGTCACTCACGATCGCGCCTTTCTCGACCGCATCACCACCCGGATCGTGGAGCTCGACCGCGGCGTGCTGCGCTCCTATCCCGGCAACTTCGCGGCCTACGAGGCGCGGCGGGAGCAGGAGCTGGCCGCCGAGGACGT
>JASHVV010000062.1 GCA_030044385.1 Gammaproteobacteria bacterium | reverse complement strand
ATCTGACCCACCGCCCGCGGCCAGGTGATCGGCGTGCGTCCGCTCGGGGAGGTGCTGCCGGTCAGGATGTCCGCGAGCGCATGGCCGGCCTCGCACCCGGGGAACCAGGCCGCGAGCAGCGCGCTCGCCCGCTCCGCGAGCCAGGGGACGATGAGGGGTCGCCCGCTGAAGAGCACGGCGATCACCGGTACGCCACGGGAGCCGGCGCGCTGCAACACCGCCTCCGCCAGCTCCCGCTGCCGTCCCGGCAGTCCGGGGTGGGCGCGCGATGCCGCCTCGCCGCTCAGGGTTGCCGCCTCGCCCAGGCAGAGCACCACGGCCTGGGCGCCGTCACACATCTGCACCGCGGCCGCGATGCCGCTCTCGTCGGCACCGGTGATGTCGACACCGCTCGCGTGGAGAACCTGTGTCTGCGGCAAGGCGGCGCGAATGCCGGCCAGCACGCCGACCTGGCCCTCGGGCTGCGCCGCGGACCACCACGGACCGCGCATCTCCGCAGGCGCGTCGGCCAGCGGCCCGATGAGCGCCAGGCGGCGGAGGTCGGCGGCCAGCGGCAGCGCGTCGCCCCTGTTGGTCAAGAGGACGATCGAGCGCGCCCCGACCTGCCGGGCCAGCCGGCGCCGCTCGCCGACGGTCGCGGCGCTCTCCGCCGCCGCGCCGCGGCCATGAGGATCCTCGAAGAGACCGAGGCGTGCCTTGAGAGTCAACACCCGGCGCACGGATGCGTCGATCTGCTCCAGGCTCACGAGCCCGCGCTCGAGCGCCGCCGGCAGCCCTTCGAGATAGGCCCCGGAGACCATGTCGATGTCGACTCCGGCCGCGAGCGCGAGAGCGGCGGCCTCGACGAGGTCGGCGGCGACACCGTGTTGGATCAGCTCGGCGACGGCGTTGTAGTCGCTCACCACGACCCCCTCGAAGCCGAGCTGCCGGCGCAGGCGCCCGCGCAGCATGCCGGCATGCGCCGTCATGGGAATGCCGGCGAGATCGGTGAACGCCGGCATCACGGCGGCCACCCCCGCGCTCACCGCGGCGGCGAAGGGCGGCATGTGAACCTCGAGCAGCGCCCGGTCGGAGACATCCACCGAGGCATACTCGCGGCCGGCGGTCACCGCTCCGTAGGCGCAGAAGTGCTTCGCCACGGCCGCGATCGAGTCCGGGGCGGCGAGATCGGCGCCCTGGAAGCCGCGCACCTTGGCCTCGGCCAGCCGCGCGCCCACCCATGCCGATTCGCCGGGACCCTCCACCGTGCGTCCCCAGCGGGGGTCGCGGGAGACATCCAGCATGGGAGCGAATGTCATGGTGATGCCGTCCGCCGCCGCCTCGCGGGCTGCTTCCCGTGCCGTCAGGGCCCACGTGTCGGGGTCGAAGAGCGCGGCTTCCGCCAGGGGCGGCGGGAACATCGTGCGGTGGCCGTGGATGACGTCCAGGCCGATGAGCAGGGGGATACCCAGGCGCGATTCCTCGACCGCGATGCGCTGCATTTCTCGGGCGGCGGCGGTCCCGATAAGATTGAGCAGATTGCCGATCCTGCCGGAGCGGATGTCGGCCACGGAATGGCCGGTGATCACCGGTCCGGTGACGGTATCGCTGGCGGACATCATGGTCAGCTGACCCAGCTTCTCGGTCAGGGTCATCCGGCCGAGCAGCGTTTCGAGGTGCCGTGCGTCTTGCGGTTTCATGACGAATACGATGATGGATAGCTCCGACGACAGCAACGACAATCATCCGCCGGAGACGGAGGCCGAGCATTCGGGGCTCGTGCCGCAGCTCGGCATGATCGTGCGGGCGCTGCTCGTATCGCCGGCGTCCAAGTCCATTATCGCGCTCGTCGCGGCGACATTCGCCGTGATCGTGGCCACGGCATACGGACAGGTGTGGTTCAACCGCTGGAACCAGCCGTTCTACGATGCCCTGGCACGGCGCGATTTCAGGGACTTTCTGGTCCAGCTCGGGGTGTTCTTCATCATCATCGGGTGCCTGCTCGTCCTCAATGTGGCGCAGCGCTGGCTGGTCGAGACCTTGAAGGTGAAGCTGCGCGAGGGTCTGACGGGCGACCTCATCCGCGACTGGATGAGTCCGCGGCGCGCCTTCTGGCTCGCCAACGCCGGACCGATGGGCGTCAACCCCGATCAGCGGATGCACGACGATGCGCGCCATCTCTGCGAGCTGTCGGGGGACCTCGGCAGCGCGCTCATTCAGGCGACGGTGACGCTCGTCGCCTTCATCGGCGTTCTCTGGGTTCTCTCCCGCGGCTTCACGCTCACCATCGCGGGCCGCGACATCCCGGTGCCCGGCTACATGGTGTGGGCCTCAATCCTCTATGCGGCGTTCGGCTCGCTCCTCTCGTACTGGGTGGGCGGCAGCCTCATCGGACGCAACGCCGAGCGCTACGCGCGCGAAGGCGACCTGCGCTTCGCGCTGGTGCGCGTGAACGAGCACCTGGACGGCATCACGCTCGCCGGGGGGGAGGAGGGCGAGCGGCGGCGGCTCGAGACCAGCCTCGAGGCGGTGCTCCAGGCGACCCAGCGCCTCGTCACCGGGCTCACCAACCTCACGTGGGTCACGGCGGGTTTCGGCTGGGTGATGCTCGTGGCGCCGATCCTGGTGGCGGCGCCTCTTTACTTCGGGGGCATGCTCTCGTTCGGGGGCATGATGCAGGCCGCGGCGGCCTTCACCACGGCGCAGGCGTCGCTGCGCTGGTTCGTCGACAACTTCAGCAACATCGCCGACTGGCGGGCGACCCTCCTCAGGGTGGCCAACTTCCGCCGCGCCGTCGTCAGCATCGACGTCAAGCACGAGGTCGAGAGTCACATCGCGTACGCGGAGGGCAGCGCCGGCCGGATCGTCATCGAAGACCTCGAGGTGGCGTCTTCCGCCGGCCACGACATTTTGCGGGAGCCGGCGGTGGAAGTGCGGACCGGGGAGCGGCTGCTCATCCTGGGCGAGCGCGGAACGAACAAGACGCTGTTGTTTCGCGCGCTCGCCGGCATCTGGCCGCTGGGCAGCGGGCGCGTGACGATGCCCGCCGGCGAGCAGATTCTCTACTTCCCGCGCGGCACGCCCTATCTGCCGCAGGGGTCGCTGCGCGAGGTTCTGGCCTACCCGCTGGCGTCCGACCGCTTCGGCGCCGACGCCTGCACGCAGGCGCTGCAGCGGCTCGGGCTCGAGCGGCTGGCGCCGCTCCTCGACGTCTCGCGGCGCTGGGACCGGGAGTTGAGCGAGGACGAGCAGCTCAGCCTCGCCTTCGCGCGGGTACTGCTGCAGGCGCCGCAGTGGCTGCTCATCGACGATGTGTTCGGATCGCTCGACGGCGACACCCTCGAGCGCGTCATCGACGTGTTCGGCCACGAGCTCGCGCGCACCGGCGTCATCCACATCGGCGGCGCGCAGGCGCGCGATCCGCTCTTCGCCCGCGTCGTCCACCTGGTCAAGCGTCGAGAAGGCAGGAGTTGACCGTGTCCCATACCGCCCGATCCGAGGAGCTGAGCCCGGCGCAGCTCGCCACCTTGAGCGATGACGAGCTGCTCGAGCGCGTGCAGCGGCAGACCTTTCGGTTCTTCTGGGAGGCGGGGCATCCGCTGAGCGGTCTGCCTCCCGACCGCCGCCCGGCCGGCAGGGCGCAGAGCCCCGAGCTCGCGGCCGTGGGCGGCTCCGGCTTCGCGCTCATGGCGCTCGTGGTGGCCGTGGAGCGCGGCTGGATCACGCGCGGGCAGGCCCTCGAGCGCCTCGGCGCCATGCTGGAGGTCCTCGGCCGCGCCCCCTGTTATCACGGCGCGCTGCCGCATTTCCTCGATGGCCGCACGGGGGCGACGATTCCCTTCTCGCGCAAGGACGACGGCGGCGATCTGGTGGAGACGTCCTTCCTCTGCATGGGCCTGCTCACCGCGCGGCAGTACTTCGGCCGCGACACTCCCGCGGAGACGCGCGTGCGCAACGCGATGACGTGGCTGTGGGAGGAGGTCGAGTGGGACTGGTACGCGCGCGGGGCTCGCGGCGTCCTCTACTGGCACTGGAGTCCCAACAACGGCTGGGCCATCGAGCAGGAGATCCGCGGCTGGAACGAGTGCCTGATCACGTACGTGCTCGCCGCCGGCGCGCCTCGTTATCCGATCGATCCGCACCTCTATCACCGGGGCTTCGCCACGGGACGGGACTTCATCAACGGCAGAAGCTGGGGCGGCATCGAGCTGCCGCTCGGGCCGGCCTTCGGCGGGCCGCTCTTCTTCACGCACTACTCGTTCTGCGGCCTCGATCCGCGCGGTCTCGAGGACCGCTACGCGAGCTACTGGGAGCAGAACGTGCGGCACGTGCGCATCAATCATGCGTACTGCGTCGCCAACCCCAACCATCATCGCGCCTACGGCGAGCATTGTTGGGGCCTGACGGCGAGCGACGATCCGGACGGCTACGGGGTGCATTCACCTGCCGACGACAACGGCACGATCGCGCCGACCGCGGCGCTCGCGAGCTTCCCGTACGCGCCCGCGGAGGCGATGCAGGCGCTGCGGCATTTTCTCGGCGCGTTCGGCGACCGGATCTGGCGGCCGCACGGCTTCGTCGACGCCTTTTGTCCGCAACGCGACTGGTATGCGCAGTCGCACCTGGCGATCGACCAGGGTCCGATCATTCTCATGATCGAGAACTTCCGCACCGGGCTCCTGTGGAAGCTCTTCATGAGCGCGCCGGAGGTCCGCACGGGGCTGCGCCGGCTCGGCTTCTCGAGCCCGCACCTTGCGGGCGGAGGATGACGGGCGTGGAGACACTCGCCGCCTGGATCGAGCGCCAGCAGGCCCATGCCGCGCGGCAGATGTTGCGCAGCATCTCGCCGGTCGGCATCGTCAAGGCCCGCCCGGGCTTCGGCCAGGTGATCCGTCCGGCGCCGGGCGCGGTGGTCGCCTCGCCGGTTCCGGCGTCCTACGATCCGGACCCGGACTACTTTTTCCACTGGTATCGCGACTCGGCGATCGTGATCGACGCCCTGCGGCTTCTGCACGCCGACGGCCATCCGGGCGTCGACGGGCTGCGTCTCTTCGGCGAGTTCGTGCGCTTCAACGCGGCGCTCTCCGGGCTCGACGGGCGGCAGCTGGCGGCCGCTTCGGGCGAGTGGCGCCCGCGGGTGGCGGCGGACTTCGTGCAGTATCTGCGCCCGGATGCCGAGCTCGAGGGGGTCCATGACGATGCGGTAGCCGCCGATACCCGCGTCAACGCGGACGGCACTCTCGATATTTCCAACTGGGCGCGGCCGCAGAATGACGGTCCCGCATTGCGCGCGCTCACCCTGCTGCGCTGGATGCGCGGCGCTTCACTGGATGCGCCGCTGCAGGCGATGTGCGCGGGATTGCTGCGCGCGGACCTGCGCTTCGCGCGCAGCCATTGGCGCCTGCCGTGCTACGACATCTGGGAGGAGGAGCGGGGACTGCATTACTTCACGCTCCGTGTCGCAGCGCAGGCGCTCGAGGAGGGCGCCGGCTGGCTCGATGAGCGCGCGGAGCCGGCGGAGGCTCGCGGCTGCCGCGCCGAGAGCCGCGCGATTCTCGCGACACTCGACGGTTACTGGCGGTCCGATCGCGGCTACTACCGCTCGCGGGTCCTCGAATCGGGCGAGCCTTCGGCGAAGGAGCTCGACATCGCGGTCATTCTCGCGGCGCTGCAGGCCGCCGACGACGATGCCGCCCACTCGGCGCGCGATGCGCGGATTCATGCCACGCTGGATGCGCTCGACCGGCTGTTCGAGGCGGACTATCCCATCAACCACGGGCGGCCGGCGGCGCGCGGGCCGGCGCTTGGGCGCTACCACGGCGACCGCTATTATTCCGGCGGCGCGTATTACTTCTCGACACTGGCCGCCGCCGAGCTCTGCTTCCGCGCCGCGGGCGGCGGCGGGCACGATGCGCTGCGCGCGCGCGGCGACCGGTACCTCGAGACGGTCCGCGCCTTCATCCCCGCAAATGGCGACATGTCAGAGCAGTTCGATCAGCGCACCGGCAAGCAGACCTCGGCCAAGCATCTCGCCTGGAGCTACGCGGCCTTCATTTCCTGCGCGGCGGCGCGGCGCGCGGCCTTAGGCCGCCGGGACGGCGCATGAGGCGGGTCGGCATCGTCCTCGCGCTGGCGCTGCTGCCGGGGCTCGCGGCGGCACAGAGCTTCGTGTTTCGCGCGCCGGTGTCGGTCTACGATCCCGCGACGCCGGCCGTGATGCGCGACCTCGCGGAACGCATCATTCCAGGGTACCGCAGTGACGACCGCGCGACGTATCTCGCCAACATGTCGTCCCTGCAGCTCGTCGCCGGCAACTTCGACGAGGCCTACTCGGCGCGGCTCGACCTGCAGCGGTTGCGCGGCGGCACCCCGCGCCGGCCGCCGGCGGATCCACAGCTCGTCTACGACCTGTTCGCGCACGCGAAGTCGCTGCAGGCGCAGTACCGGCTGGCTTTCCCCCAGGCGTTCGATCTCGCCTTCTGGGAGACCATTCCGATCTTCGACAACCTGGACGGCTACCGCGTGGAATCCTGGCTCGAGGCGCCGCCCGCCGCATACGCCGCGGCGCTGCAGGCGAGCTTCGACCGCCTGCGGGCGCGCCCGCGGATCAGCCAGCCGCAGGCGCTCGGGCTCATCCGGCAGTATCTCGCCTTCGACGCTTACGCCAGCTTCGGCCCGATCGTCCGCGGGCTCGTCTCCCTGGATGACGACCGGCGGTACATCATCCGGGATGTCGCAATCGACAGCCACGGCCGCGGCGATGTCCCCGCAGTCCTGATCCGGCCCCGCGCCTCGAGCGGCCTGTTGACGACCCTGCTCCAGTATCGGATCGCTCCGGGCGGCAACGACGAGGCGATCGAGGCGGCGGCATACGGCTTCGCGAGCATGGTGGCGTTCACGCCGCGCGTGCGCGCCGGCCGCCACGCCTGGCTGGTGATCCCGTTCGAGCACGAAGGCGAGCGCGCCCGCGCGGTGATCGGCTGGATCGCCAAGCAACCGTGGAGTGACGCGCAGGTGGGCATGTATGGGGACGGGTACGCCGGTTTCGCCGCCTGGGCGGCGGTGAAGCAGCTGCCGCCCCAGCTGAAGGCGATTGCGACTTCGGACGCCATCGCGCCCGGAGTCGACTTTCCCATGGACCGCGGAATCGGCCTGACCGCCGCGTACTGTTGGGTGCAGCGGATCGAGGCCGAGCGCGACGAGAGCAGCCAGGCCGCGGGGCCGCAGGGTGCTCCGGCCGCGGGTGCCCCCGC
>JASHVV010000061.1 GCA_030044385.1 Gammaproteobacteria bacterium | reverse complement strand
ATCACATCTGCTCCCGTCGGCCCGCTGACATAATGCGAATGTGAATTCGCCTGACGAATCGCTCAAGTTATCGCGGGACCATCCGCTTCGCGCTGCATTGGCCCGCCTTGCCATTTCGCACCGGCCGGCCGTTTATCTTACCTGCGCCGTGGCTGCTGTCGTGGCGAACTATCTCCTTGGCAAGGAGATGATGTGGGACACCCTGGCTTACCACCTCTATGCGGGTTTCAGCGCCCTGCATGACCGCTTCGGCCAGGATTACTTCGCGGCCGGACCTCAATCCTACTTCAACCCTTACGCCTACGTTCCGTTCTACCTGCTCGCGACCTCGGGTCTGCCCGCGCTCGCTGCCACCTCCATTCTGGCGGTGGTACAGAGCGCCATCCTATGGCTGACCTATGAGATCGCGGTCGCGGTCGCCCCCTCTGAGATCCCAGCGCAGCGCGCTGCAATCGGCCTCTGTGCGGTCCTATTGGCTTTTGCGAATCCGATCCTCATCGCGGAGCTCGGATCGAGCTACTGCGACATCACTACAGCGGGGGTGGTACTCGCCGGTTGGCTGCTGCTGGTTCGCGCGGTGCGCTCACCGGGCGTGGTGGGCATCGTCTGTGCGGGCTTGTTGCTCGGCGCCGTGAGCGCGCTCAAGCTCTCGAATGCCGCATCGGCGTTGTCCGCCTTCGCCCTGCTGCTCTTTCTTCCCACGTCCTGGCGGGCCCGGGTCCGCTTCGCCGTCGCGTTCGCACTCGCTCTCGGGATCGGGTTCCTCATCGTCGCCGCGCCATGGTCGATCCGGCTGGAGCGGCATTTCGGCAATCCGCTGTTTCCTCTGCTCAACGGCGTATTTCGCTCGCCGCACTACACGGCGGGGCCGATGCTGGATTACCGCTTCATACCGTACTCCCTCGCTGGGGCGTTATGGCGCCCTTTCGCGATCGAGACGCCGGTGGCAATGCTGGACGACGAATTCCCGTCACCCGATCTGCGGTATGCGGCGCTCTTGATACTCGCGGTCCTGGTGCTCTTACGCCTGATCTGGCAGCGAGCCAGGAACCCCCGGTCCGTCGACGGCACGTCTGCACGCTCGGCGGCCACACGCATGCTGGCCGCACTCGGATGCGGATTCCTGGTGGACTGGGTCCTCTGGTTGCGAATGGCGGCCAATGGGCGTTACTTCATCGCCATGGCATGCGTCGCGGCGGTTCTCGTCGTGGCGCTCGTGTTCCGCCTGTTGGTCGGGTGGCCGCGGGTGCGCAACTACTTGATCGGCGCAATCCTGTGTGTGCAGGCGGCGCAACTCGTGCTGGGGGCGGCGTACCGCGTTCACGTCCCTTGGAGCGAAGGTCCGTGGTTCGACATCTCCGTGCCGAAGTCGCTTACGAAAGCTCCGAGTCTCTACTTTCTGTATGGGAACCCGTCCAATTCCTTCCTGGCACCTTTTCTCGCCCCGGGCTCGGGATTCGTCAACATCGGAGGGGCCTATGACCTCCGCGCCCATGGGGCGAATGGGCGGAGTATTCGCTCGCTGATCGGCCGGTACGAGCCCCACCTGAGAGTCGTCGTGCTTGACACTCAGGTGAATGCGGCAGTTGCCGGGAAACTTCCGGACTTCACCTTGGTCGACAATGAGTTGGCTCGTTTCAGTTTGCGTGTAGATCCGAGCGGCTGTTCGAGGATCGTGCTCAGAGATACGGCTCCCGCGGCGACCTTGGCAGGTGCCAAGCCGCCGGCGGCCGAAGCGCCAGCCGCAGTCCATTCGGCCTATCTGATTACCTGCCACGTAGTATCCGATCCGACAGCTGGAGGCTCGTTGCGCGACGAGCAGCGCGCCGCTGACCTCGTGTTCGACCGCCTTGAGAACGACTGCCCCACCATTTTCAGCCCTCGCCGGCCGGTGACCCGCAACTACAGTGAGGGAAACATGCACCTCTGGGCCCGGCAGTACCCAGGGATGGGGCTCGACGTCTATGTCGGTTCTGGACGACGCGTGGTCGTGCGCAATTTCTTCCGAGGTGGGTCAGCGGTGGATCTAGGTTCCGAACAGCAGTGGCTCACGGTGCCCCCGCATCTAGAATGCGACTCACGGGGACGGCGCTATTACGTGAGAGCTCGTTCGGAGTGAGGTCCCGATGAGCAACATGAATCCCACTGCGTTGAGGGCTTCGGCCCGTCTACGGGCGGGTGCAGACTCTGCGCGGTCTCGGGCGAGATTGGCGCTCGCGCTGGCACTGTCCATCCTCGTTTTCCTGCCGCTCTTTCCTTCCATGCCATCCGCCGGGGCCGACGCCAGTTGGAAGATGGCGCTGAATGAAGCTTGGGTCAGAGGCTTCGATTTCGGGCGGGTGGTCTTCACTTACGGCCCCTATGCGTTTCTCTCGACGGAGCAGTATCACCCGGATACGTTCGGGGCTCTCCTGGCCTGCTCTCTCTTCCTGGGGGCGATACTGTTTCTGCTGTTGCATCTAATCGAGCTTGGCTCGAAAAGGACCGTCCACATCGCGTTCATCCTGTCGTGTCTGATTGCATCCGGGTACACGTCTTCGCCGGATGTGCGGTTCATCTGTTATGGATTTCTGTTTCTCGTCGCTGCGTTCAGGCAACCACGAAGGGGGGAGGATACCGCCGGCGGTTTGTTGCTCCTCGGCGCGCCCGTCATACTGAGCTTGGCCGCGCTTTCGCTTGGGCTGATCTGCCTGGTGAAAGCGACTTTTGCGGTCGAAGCCGGGGTGATGGTCGTCCTCAGCACGGTCGTGCTGCACGGAAGAGGACGGCTGCTGCTGGTCCCGGCAATTCTCGTCTCGTTCGCCTTGGGAGTGACGCTCTTCTGGCTGGCCGCGGGCCAGTCCCTCGCCGAATTGCCCCACTTCTTTCTCAATCAGGCACAAGTGGCGGTGGGATACGGTCAGGCGATGAGCGTGGGTGAGGACATTCTGCCCCCGGCGCTGTTTCTAATCTCCGTGATCCCGCTCGCCATCGCCATCGAGCGCGACGTGCAGCCGCCGGCGACCGGCAAAATCGTGATGGCGCTGGGTATGGTGTTCATCCTGTTTCTCAGCTTCAAGGAAGGGTTCGTTCGCGAGGACGTTTTGCACGTCATGACGCCGGCGGAGGTTTTGTTCATTCTGCCGTGGTTCTGGCCGTTCGATCGCGTGGATATCTGGCGCCATGTGCAGACCGCAGCTGCGGCGTGCACGGTCGTCGTCTTTGCCATGCAGTTCCCTCGCGCGCTGGATCTACAGGCGAAGACCGCGGTATTCGAGCAATCTCTGCACTGCTCGGATCCAGACTCCCTCGCTTGTCCGATCCGGATTGGCTCGTTGCGGAGAACCTACGATCTGTCGTTGGCGCGGCTCGCGGAGCAAGTGCCGCTGCCGAAGCTGCAGGGAACGGTCGATGTTTACACCATGAGTCAATACCTGGCCCTCGCCAATGGGTATCGGTGGGACCCACGGCCAGTCCTGCAAAGCTACAGTGCCTACACTCCCGCGCTGGCGCAGATGAACGCCGACCATCTGACCGGCGCACGAGCTCCGGACGGCGTCCTGTTTGCACTCGATACGATCGACTTTCGCCTGCCGGCACTTGCTGACGGACCGAGCTGGCCAATCCTGCTCAGCCAATACGATGTCAACTGGATCGGCAAGCGACGTCAGCCGTTCGGCGGACAACCGGTCGTCTATCTGAGGCACAAGCCCGACTGGCGGCGGATTGCCGTAGCGCGGACCCGGCTGCTCGAGCGAATGGTGGTACTCGGGCAGAAGGTTGAGTTGCCTCGGAGTGACGCTGTGCTCTTCGCCACGATCGACGTCCGCCCGGGTATCTATGGCAGATTGGAACAGGTGCTGTTCAAGGACCCGGACCTTTACATCAGCTTTCGGTTTCCCGACGGGGAGATCGGGCGCTACCGCTTGATTCCCGGCATGGCCCGCGCCGGATTTGTCATCTCCCCGGTAGTGGCTGACACCGAGCAGTTCGTTGCCCTGCAGGGCCTCGAGGTCGGGCAGGCTTTGTCGAATCGCCGCCCGATCGAGTTCTGGTTGTCCGGCGCCCGGGGCGCCCCGCTGGTCTGGACCCATCCCGCCACAGTCGAGATCAGCAGCCTTCAGGCGCGCAATTGATTGGGCATCTCGTTGGAGCCCGCCGCTCCCAATGTGCGCGCGTTCCCAATTTTGCAAAGCTGACGAGGCGGACACAATACGTCAAATCTAAAATACCGGGTACCCCAGCATCAGGGTAGGCAAGAATGGCGGCGGACTATTGGTCCATAAACGGCGATGTCGCCGCTCGGCTCGTTCCCGGTCGGCGGGACGATCTGCTGCCGCTCGTCGTGGACCTCGACGGCGCGCTGCTCAGAGTCAATCCCTTGCATGAGAGCCTGCTGGCTCTCCTCGTGCGCCATCCCTGGCAGCTGATCCGAGCGATCTGGATGCTGATCACCCGCGGAAGATCCCACATGGAAGCGATGGTCGCCTCCTTTCGCAACGTGGATGTCGAGAGTCTCCCGCTGCGGGAGGCGCTGCTGACATGGCTGCGGGAGCAAGCGGCCGCGGGGCGGGAGCTGCATCTGGTGTCCGCCGCTGATCCGGTAATCGTCGGTCGGCTCGCCGCGAGCCTGCGGCTGTTCGACTCTTGCGTCGGCAGCGGTGGGAGCCACCGCCTGAGGGGTCCGGCGAAGGCCGATTACCTCAGGCGCCGATTCCCTGAAGGGTTCAGCTATGCAGGTGGACCCGCGGAAGCGCCTGCGGTCTGGCAGTCGGCCAGCGCGACGGTCCTGGCGGGAGCGCTCCCCACCCTCAGGCGGCGCATCGGGCGTCTGAACAAGCCGATCGAGGCGGAATTTCCCGCGTCCAAGGCCTGGGCCGCCCTTTGGCTCAAGCAGCTCCGGCTGCACCAATGGTCGAAGAACTTTCTGGTCTTCCTGCCTCTGCTGCTGGCCCATCGCTTCACCGACCTACAAGGTTGGGTCAGTACGCTGTTTGGCTTTGCAGGGATGAGTCTGGTCGCTTCGGCGACGTACGTGGTGAACGATCTGTCGGATCTGGCGGATGACCGGCGCCACATCAGCAAGCGAAACCGGCCGTTGGCGGCGGGCGCGCTTCCAGCTCCGGCAGTGGTCGCGGTGGGGCTGCTGATGCTGGTCGCCGGATTCGCGCTTGCATTCGTGGTGAGCTCGGAGGTCGCCCTCATACTCGCTGTCTATCTCGTCGTCACGCTGGCCTATTCATTCCGTCTAAAGCAGGTACCCCTGCTGGACACCGCCGTCATAGGTTCGCTGTTCACGCTGCGGATCGTGCTGGGCGCCGCCGCCGTGCACACGGCGCTTTCTCCCTGGCTCCTGGCATTCTCGGCCATGCTCTTCTTCTCCCTGGCAATGGCCAAGCGCCACTCGGAACTCGTGAAGACATCGCGCACGACCGCCTCGGCGAAGATCGGGGGGCGGGGCTATGAGCCCGGTGACGTGCTGCTCACGCTGGTGTACGGAATAGCATCCGGTGTAGCCTCGATGGTCATCTCGATGCTGTACATCACCAATGGAGTGGCGACCGTACTGTACGGGAGCCCCAATTGGCTATGGGTGGTGCCTCTTCTGCTGTATCTATGGCAGATGCGCGTGTGGCTGCTCGCCCATCGGGGCGTGTTGGATGACGATCCCATCGTGTTCGCGCTCAAGGACAAGACCAGTCTGCTGCTCGGAGCGGGCTGTTTGCTCGCCCTCTATCTGGCGCTGTAGATGCCAGCAACCCCACTGACGCCGGTGCAGTCCTGGGGTCGGATAGGAGCACCTGCCCATCACGTCGTAACGCCCACTGGCGTCGCCCAGGCGCGAGCCGCAGTCGTCCGGTGCGTTCCCTGGCTGGCACACGGGATGGGTAGATCCTACGGGGACGTGGCCCTGAACTCCGGCGGAACGCTGATCAGCACTAGGGCCCTCGATCGATTCGTCGCCTTCGACCGCGAGAGCGGCATTTTGGAGGCGGAGGCCGGAGTCACCCTGGAAGAGGTGATCCGTATCGCTCTTCCTCACGGCTGGTTTCTTCCCACCACTCCGGGCACGAAGCACGTCAGCCTGGGTGGGGCCGTTGCCAATGACGTCCACGGCAAGAATCATCATCGCGCGGGAACCTTCGGTTGCTGGGTTCACGGCCTAGAGCTGGCGCGATCGGACGGGAGTCTGCAAACCTGTGCGCCGGACGTCAACGAGGAGTTGTTTCGCGCCACCATCGGTGGTTTGGGCATGACGGGACTGATCACCAGAGTGAGCCTTCAACTCGTCAAGGTGCCCGGTGCCTTCCTCGATTCGGAGGACATCGCCTTTTCCGACCTCGACGAGTTCTTCGAGCTGACGGCGCAGAGCGATGCCGGCGACTGGGAGCATACCGTTGCCTGGATGGACTGCGTGAGCGCACGCGCAGGCCGCGGCATATTCACGCGCGCGAATTGGTCCCGCGATACGGCACGCCCGCTGCGGCTCGGTGGAATCAAACCCTCGATGCCTGTGGACGCGCCGTCATTTCTGCTCAACCGTCTTTCGGTCAAGGCCTTCAATGAACTCTATTTTCGGGTGAAGGCAGCCAGGACCAGGAGAAGCCGCATCCATTTCAATGCGTGCTTCTATCCCCTGGATGGAATCAGGCATTGGAACCGGCTGTATGGGCGCTCGGGGTTTTACCAGTACCAATGCGTGCTGCCGCGCACCGCGCAGCGCGAGGCGCTGAGGACACTGCTGCGCGAAATCGCAGAATCCGGTCAGCCCTCCTTCCTCGCGGTGGTCAAGGGATTCGGGGACCGCAGCTCGCCCGGTCTGCTCAGCTTCCCGTTTCCCGGAACGCACATCGCGCTCGATTTTCCCAATCGTGGCGTCAGTACGCAGAGCCTGTTCGAGCGGCTGGACGCCATAGTCGCGGCTGCCGGAGGGCGTCTCTATCCGGCGAAGGACGGCCGCATGCCCTCCGACCTGTTTCGCACCGGGTTTCCGCAATGGGCAAAGCTCAACTCGCTCAAGGACCCCCACGTGCAGTCGGATTTCTGGCGTCGAGTGGCGGGTTGACGATGAAGGTCGTGATATTGGGAGCGTTGTCCGCAATGGCGACGGAAATCGCCAGGATATACGCCGCGCGAGGAGCGGATCTCGGTTTGCTCGGCTCGTCCGCGGAGCGTCTTGCGGATTTGTCTGCCGACTTGCGCGTGCGCGGCGCCGGAAGCATCAAGACGCTCGCGGTTGACCTGTCGGCGCCTCCGACCTCCCATGAGGCCGTCATTGGCGAATTCGCCGGCGACATGGGCGGTATCGATATCTTGATCCTGGCTTACGGCAAGTTGGGCGATCAGACGCTCGCGTGCGGAGATTTGCAGCACGCGGCCGATATCCTGACCACGAATTTCACCAGCGCGGCACTGTGGCTGCTCGCGGCTGCCAAGTCCATGAACGGGAAGGGCAGTATCGCCGTGTTCTCGTCGGTCGCCGGCGACCGCGGCCGCCGCTCGAACTACGTATACGGGAGCGCCAAGGGAGGGCTGGCCGTCCTCGCCCAGGGCATGGCCCATGAGCTCGCAGGCACCGGGCTCAAGATCATCATCATCAAGCCCGGCTTCATCATCACCCCAATGACCGAGGGTATGAGGCGATCCGGTCCCTTGTGGACCGGCGCCAGGCGCGCCGCGCGAATTGTAGTGAATGCGATCGACCGCAAGCGCGGCCCGATCGTGTATGTGCCAGGGTTCTGGCGCTGGATCATGCTGATCATCCGGATGATTCCGGCGCCGATCTTTCATCGGACGAGATTGTAGAGCCTCGATGCCGTTGCGCGCGCCCTTACCGCGCGATTCTTGCGAATGAGAAGTGGCGGTGGCCGAGGTAGCTGGTCAATACCGGCACCGCGACGCCGATCAGGTGAGCGACATCGAGAGGGTGCCATCGGAAGCCTGACGCGGGAAAGACGTACTCGCCGAGACCCACGCTGATGACCCACACCTGCGCCGCGGCAAACAGGTTGACGACCGTGAAGCGCCAGAATTCGTCGGCCACGGTTCTGCCGGAGCGCTCGAACACGAACAGGCGCCCGAGGACATAGGCGGTCACCATGCCGAACAGATAGGCAATCGCCACCGCGCTCGCGAATGAGGTCAGAAAATTGAGAAAGTAGCGACTGACGAGGTTGACGATCGCCGCCACTCCCCCGGTGACCATGAACCGAATGAAGCGCGCGCGCTCGATCGCCACTTGAGCCTGACCGCCGGCGTCCTGCCCAAGGGCGAAATCGTGGTCTGGGATCGGGGAGCTCACGGCGCCAGCACGATATCGCAATAGGGCCGCTCGCGGAACGTCCGCATTAGCGCTTCGCGCAGGGGAGTCTTTGCGACCCCGAACATGCCCGGCCAGTCGATCATCTCGAATTCCTCGGGGATGACCAGCGCCTCGAGCTGCTGGGTCGTGAATGGGGGATGCCGGTCGATCAGCGCATAGGCTCGGAGCAGCAGCCAGAAGAGCCGATAAGGAATCCTGACGATCGGCGCTCTCGCGCCGCTGGCCTCCTTGATCATGCGGATCAGGTCGATATAGTGCACTCGCTCCAGTCCGCTGACGTTGTATTCTCCGGTGATCTCGCGCTCCAGACAGGCGGCAATGACCGCGCAGAAATCGAGCTCGAAAAGGGCTTGGCGGATGTAACGGCCGTTGCCTGGGACCGGGAACACCGGGGCGCGCGCCATGAAGCGCGCTAGCCATCCCAGGTGCTTACGATCGAACCAGCCGAACATCAGCGTCGGCCGCAGGATCACGGTCTTCAGACCGGCCTTGCGCACGAGGTCTTCCTGCGCCCGTTTGCTGCGCGAGTAGTAATCGTCCGCTCGCGAGTTGACGACGGACGAGCTGATGTGAACCAGATAAGGGACATGGCAGCGCTTTGCGGCCGCGAGCTCCCGCTCGGTGGACTGCAAGGTGTTGCGGACGAACGGTGGGTAAGCGAGCCCGCTGATCTGCGCTTGCAGGAGCACGAGCGCTCCCGCATCGTGGAATTCCCCCTCCCAAGCGCCGGGCTCTGCGAGATCAGCGTCGATGACCGTGACATCGGGATGCAGCTTGCGGATGACCGCGTTATTGGCCGCGCTCTTATCGATGGAAACGATGCGCTCGTAGCCCTTCTGCTTCAGCGTCAGGATCAGGTTCTGTCCGACCAGCCCGGCGCCGCCGGTCAGGACGATCTTGCGGCCGATATCCACTAGCCCACCCTGGCTGCCATGATCCTGGCCAAGCGCGCGCCCTCGGAGATGCCACGATCTTCCGGGTAGTAGTAACACGTATCGGCGATCTGCAGGCCCTTTATGGGTGTAACAACCTCGGGTATCGTCTCGAGAAAGCGTGGCGCGCAGACTGGCTGGGCATGCCGCAATCGTCCGACGCGCGTCGCGACAATGTCATCGGGTCGGAGCGTCGGATTGATCATTCGCAGGTAAGTGAACGCCTCGTCAACGAAGAAGGCGTCGTCCCTGGCCCATTTCGGATGAGTCTGCGGCATGTAATACGGAATGCACACCACCGTGTCCGGTAGTGGCCGCAGATTGGAAAACTCGATGATGCCGGGAATGTCGATGCGGGGATCGGAAATGTTTACCCAGAAATGCGGCGTCACCGAACGCTTCAGGCGGAACATCGCGCAGACCACGCCGATGTTCGGGATCGCATCGTATTTGCGTTTCCAGTCCTCAGGTAGCGCCGGGACCAGTCTGCTCACATAGGGGGTTGGAATCGTGGATATCACCCGATCGGCCGGGAAGATCCCAGCCGACGTGCGAACGCCGGTGACCGCTCCGTCGGTGACGCATATCTCCTGAACCGCGGAGCCGAGCCTGATCTCGCCACCCCGCGCGGTGATCGCGTCGCAGAGCGCGCGGACCAGCGTTTCGGAACCGCCATCGATGTAGCCTAGCTCCTCCTGAAAGAGGCTCCGCCGCGACGTACCTACGCGCTTGAGGCGCGTCCAGATCCAGGCCGCGGAAATATTGTCCGCATGTTCGAAGAACTTGAGATGGAGCAGCGGGCGCCACAGCTTCTCGTAGGCCCGCGGCCCCACCCAGCTCTTGATCCACTTGTCGGCCGTGAGCGTGTCCAGGTGTGTCCAGTCCGACCGTTTGGTGCTCGTAAACGCCAGCAATCCGTAACGAAGCTTGTCGACCAGGCCGAGTCCCGGCAGCCGCATCAGGGAAATGGGATCTCCCCACCTGTTAAGCCTGCCCTCCATGAAATACGCCATTGAGGTCGGCCGCCAGCGAATGCGGTCACCGATGCCGAGCTCTCCCATCAGCTCGAAGGTGGTCTGATCGGCCTTGCAGACGAAATGGTAGAAGCGCTCGATGCTGATGCCCGCGAAGTCGAAGTGCGCGGCCATGCCTCCGGGGACGTGGTCATGCTCAAATACAGCGACCCGGTGACCGGCCTTCGCGGCGTAATATGCCGCAGAGAGGCCCATGATGCCGGCGCCGACGACTGCAACGTCGTGGCCTGACCCAGTCGGTGCATCAAGCGCTTCGGCGCTCATCTCAGGTGCTTGCGGTCGATGTGCGACGATCAGCTTTCATCACGGCCCGAGGACGTTGCGGGCGACCGTCGTCGAAAAATTGGACCTCGAGATGCTTCGCATAGTCGAGCGAGGGGTGATCGGGTACAACTCTTATGCCGGTAATCCTCCGCAAGCCGGAGGTATCTCCCGAAAACAGACGAGCGGCGTCGGTCTGCGACCCGACGAAGTACCTGACGAACAACCCATCCCCGGCAACAGGATAGATGAATCGATAAGGCCCTCTCACCGAGCCGTCTGACAATCTAAGGAAAATTCGCACGTAAACGGGCTTATACACGATACTCGCAAGATGCCAGATAAGCGTGGTATGCACGTCGATTCTGGCATAACTCGCCTTCTGGGGGACTGCAATCCACCTTCCAATGGCGCCTTCGAACGGTTTGTTTGTTGCGAGCGTCGTGGGCGGCGCGCACGCGGCGTGGCTCAATACCGCGTAAGGTCCGCGCGTGTATTCTTCCGTCCGATAACAAGCTAGGAGTGCCCGAAAGGTCGCGGGCTCGCTGAATGGAGGATACCTGGTATCGAAGACGATGTAGCTATAAATGATCTTATCGGCGCTCCTGCCATCCCATACCTGACGTGCATTCATTTGATCGAGATAGGGTGTATAGGCGGAATAGGTCTGCATTATCGGGCTTGCGACCAGGTGCATGCCATACCCCTGCACCACCATGAGCGACCAGGGGATCACATTAACGGATCCATGTCCTACGGCATTCAACACGCCATTTGAAAGGTAGAACTGCCGGCGAATCGCCGCGGTCTGGCTGCTCTGTTCCGCCGCCCTGCGCGATTCAGAGGAGATCAGGGCGAAATAGTGTTCATAGTTAGTGAAGACGTTTGTGTAGGATAACGACAATGTCGGATATCCTGGAATGGAAAAAGCGAGCGCGAGCGCATAAGCGCTGTAGACGCAAGTTCTGACGTATCGGATTTTCTCCTTCGACAGTAGAACAGCGCCCGTGCTGGCGATGAGGAGCGCGGTGCCGTAGAACGTCATGGGGTGGCGGAAAAAGCCCCAGTCCTGCAGCGTAAACCCCTCCTTCCATGCCCAGAAGGCCAGTCCCCCCAAAAGCAGGCACTGTGCCATGCGAAGCTTCCTGCCGGCGACATGGAGTGCCACTGCTGCGCCTGCCAGCAGCGAGAGGATCATCAATGCCGACAGTATCTGCAGCGGCATGCCCGTGATGGACATGCTGGGAGTGTAGCCGGTCACTATGGCCCACGTCCCGCGAATATAGGCTGGCAGGTGAGCGAATGATTGCGACGAGATCCACCAGAGCGCGCAGAAGGAAATCAGGAAGGTCAACAGGGGGAGCAGGGCCAGAAGTAGTGCGCTCTTCCGCCGTCCCGCATACCACCATAGTGCAGGGTAAACGAGTAATGCAAAGAGAGATACGATCAATGCGGTTGCTTTGATCAGAGATCCAAAGCCCAGAAGCGCGCCGGCGAGAGCCAACTCGACGGCAAGTGCGCCGCTGTCTTCTTCCGCCAGCGCGAGCACTAAGAGCAGCACGCCTATGACCGCGGATTGAGTCGACAGGTGGAGGAATCTTGCGCCGATGCTCCAGGCCAGTGCGACGGGTACGGTCGTTCTTGCGAATGGCTTGTCGTCGGGGGCGAGTCTGCGGAGAATGCACGCGAGCCCCAGGCCGAGAGCGAACCAGGAGATCAGGCGTGCCGTGGCAGCCAATCCCCACAACATGTGATCAGAATAGAAGTATGAATGAGTCAGAAATCCGAGAGGTCCGTAGGTGAATACTATGGACTTGCCCCACTGCAGGTGATGTTGTAAGGCGTAGCCCATCATCCACGCCCAGGACGTATCAAGCGCGTCCGAGGTTGGACTAAACGACCTCACGAGCCGAGGCATCGTGACGGCGAGCATGAAGGCAAATACACCGAAATGGATGGTCGATCCGAGCTCCGCGGAGCGGCGGCCGGCACGGCTGTTTGAATGCTGCAAACCAGACGTGCTGTTCTTCTCGTCGGCTGGTGCAGCGATGTCGTTCGCGGTCACTGGCAAAGTCCCTCTCTTGGGCGGCCGGAATGTATGCGAGTCAGTCACATCTCCGTCGGGATGTCGTGCGCAAAGTGAGGCAGATCACCAAGGCTTTGTGGCATAATTGTGAATTATGTCACGTGCTGCCGGAGGGCGGGCGGACGAAGGGGATGAGCAGCAGAGCCGAGTCCGTAATGTGAGGGTGATGGAAAGTCCGGTCATCCCACCGGGCGCGCGCTCATCGTTTCTTGCCGCGGTGAGGCGCGTGCCGGCCTTGCCGCGTCTCTACGTCTATCTCCTGTGTACGATCCTGGCCGTCCTGGCGAACTACCACCTCGGCAAGGAGATGCTGTGGGACACGATGGACTACCACGTCTACGCGGGATTCAGCGCGCTGCACGACCGCTTTGGCCGGGATTACTTCGCTGCGGGGCCGCAGGGCTACTTCAACCCCTATGCGTATGTGCCGTTCTATCTGCTGGTGCGGTCACCCCTCACAGCGCTCGAGGACGCCTCGATCCTCGCCGCGCTGCAGAGCGTCATCCTGTGGTTAACCTTCGAGCTGGCTCTGGTGGCCTTCCCGCGCGACAAGCCGAGGGTTGCTCTGGCGGCCGGGATACTGGCGGCCGTATTCGCGTTTGCCAATCCGGTGCTGATCAATCAGCTCGGCTCGAGCTACGCGGACATCACCACTGCTGAAGTCGCGCTGGCAGGTTGGCTGGCGCTCTTGGGCGCCGTGCGGACGCCGAGCGCGAGGCGGGTTGTTTGCGCAGCGCTGCTGCTGGGTGCTGCAAGCGCATTGAAGCTGACGAATGCCGTGCATGCGGTTGCGGCCGCAGCGCTGCTGCTTTTCGTCCCCGGAGGGTGGTGGAGCAAGTTGCGGTACGCCGCCCTCTATGGCGCGAGTGTTGCCGCGAGCTTCCTGGCCGTCACCATTCCCTGGTCTCTGCGCCTCGAGCAGCACTTCGGCAATCCGCTGTTTCCTCTGTTGAATGGCTTCTTCCGGTCTCCGGACTACACGACCGCGCCGATTCTCGAC
>JASHVV010000060.1 GCA_030044385.1 Gammaproteobacteria bacterium | reverse complement strand
AGGGCATCCCACAGAAACGCCCGAGCCCAGCTCGGGTTTCAGGCAGCCGCCTGCGCGCCCCGTGTCATCGCCCAGTCGAGCAGCCGGCTCGCGAGGCCGCCCCCGAGGCTCGCGCCGGTCACGTGCTCCAGCCGGTACTCCTTGCCGTGCAGAATGGCTGCGGCCGCCTCGAGGCCGCTGCGCACCGCGGGACCTATGCCTTCCGCCATATCGCGGGTCGCGAGGCCGGCGGCGTCGCCGACGATGAAGGCATTCCCCCGGCGCGCCACGTCCACCCGGCCCCGCAGGTAGTAGCTGTAGCCCGCGGGGTCGTAGCGGGCGCCCTTGGCCAGGCGGACGCCGAGCCTCTCGGTGAAGAGCGACCAGTGGTCGTGAATGGAGCGGGAGCCCGCCTTCAGGCGATCCGCCATGCCGCCGATGCCGACGTTGAGCCAGCCGTTCTGCTTCGGCACATACCAGGCGTATCCCGGCAGCCCATGGTCGAAGAACCAGAGATGGCAGTCCGGCGCCCGCCAGTCGTACTCGATCTCGTGCTCCAGGGTGACGGTCTGCAGCTCACTCGCGCGCGGGTTGAGCTCCCGGAAGAGCGTGCGGTACACCGGGCACCGGGTGCCGCCCGCCCCGATCAGGTAGCGGCCGCGGAAGGCGTCATCGACGATGTAGGCGCCGTCTTCCTCGCGGATGTTGCGCACCGTGTGCTGCACCACCGGGGCGCCGGAGCGCTCCAGCAGCCAGGCATCGAACTCGAAGCGGCGGATCGAGTGCTGCACGCAGCGCACGGGCAGGTGCAGTCCCTTCACGTGGATGTGCAGCCGGTCGAAGGTCAGGAAACGGTGCGGATAGGAGGCGATGTCGAGCTCGAGATCGCGCACCACCTCCGGGGTGATCCAGCCGGCGCAGAGCTTCAGGCGCGGGAAGCGCTCCTTGTCGATCACCAGCACGTCGGCGCCCGCGCGCTTGAGCTGCCGTGCGGCGCTCGAGCCCGCCGGCCCGCCGCCGACGATCAGCACGTCACAGGTGCGCATCGGCCGCTCAGCGCGCGTAGAGATGCTCGCGGGTCATCGGGACATCGTTGTTGTCCCGCGGCGCGAACACCACCTGGAAGAGCTGCAGCGCCCCGGTCGTGAATCCCGCCACCGAGCCCGCGAGGTACATCCGCCACATGCGCACGAACTTCTCGTCGAACATCCCGCGCACGCGGCCGCTCGCGGCCTCGAAGAGCGCGAGCCAGTGGCGCAGCGTCTGCGCGTAGTGCAGGCGCAGGTTCTCGACGTCGAGCACGGAGAAATCATACGGCTCGAAGATGCGCATCATCTCCGCGAGAGAGGGCGGATAGGCGCCCGGGAAGATCCGCTTCTCGATCCACGGCTGCAGCGGCGCCGGCCGGTTGCGGCCGATGGAGTGGATGAGCCCGCGGCCCTGGGCGCCCAAGCTGCGCGCGATCACCTCGCCGAGGGCCGGGTAGTTGGCGACCCCGACGTGCTCCAGCATGCCGACGGACACGAAAGCGTCGTAGCGGCCTGAAATGTTCCGGTAATCGTCGAGGACGTACTCGACCTGCGAGCTCAGCCCGAGGCGGGTCGCGCGCTCGCGCGCATAGGCGATCTGCTCACGCGAGATATTGAACGCGCGCACCTTGACGCCGTAGTGCCGCGCCATGTGCAGGCCGAGCGCCCCCCAGCCACATCCGGCCTCGACGACGCTCTCCCCCGGACGCAGGCGGAGCTTGCGGCAAACGTGGTCCATCTTCGCGGTCTGCGCCTCATCAAGCGTGGTCGTCGGGGTCGGGTAATAGGCGCACGTGTACGCCATCGTCTCCCCGAGCCAGAGCGAATAGAAGTCGTTGCCGATGTCGTAGTGGTGATGGATGTTCTCGCGGGAGCCGGACAGGGTGTTGACGTGCGGCCGCCGCAGTCCCTCTACGAGGCGCCGCACCGGCGAGGGATTCGGGCTACTGCGGCCGGAGTGATAGACGGTCTCGAGGAGCTGCACCAGATCGCCGTCGATCTCCAGCCGCTCTTCGCAATAGGCGTCCGGGAAGCGTACCTGCGGATCGGCCAGGATGCCGAGCAGCGTGGCCCGGCTGGAGACGGTGACGTGCGCCACCGGGGCCGCACCCGGGGGGGCGATGCGCTCGCCGGTCCAGAGGATGAACTCGAGCGGCGGATTGCCGAGGTAGTCGAGCAGGCGCGCCAGCATCCGGCCTTCCACGGAGCGGGCGCCCGCCGGCCGGGCGGGCCTCTCGGCCGGCCGCTCCGGGGCCGCGGGGGGCCGTCCCGCCGGTCGGTCGCTCGGTACGGCGCTCTTTACGCTCTCGTCCAGGGCATTCACCTTCGCTCTCCCCTCGTCATTATTGGACGGCCTAATCTACCATGCCCGCCTCCGGAGGAGCCTCGTGGGGCCGGTGGGTCGCCACAAAGCCCAGGCCCTCGGAGCATAGAGGGAGCCAGGACGCAGAGTGACTGTGGGACCCCACTAGCGTAGCCTTCGGCGCTTTGCATCAGGTGGTAGGGCTATGTGGAAGTCGATCGTGGCGATCAGCGTGGGCGCAGCCCTCGGGGCGCTGCTGCGCTGGTGGCTGGGCAATCGGCTGAATGGCGCCTTCCCGCTGCTGCCGCCCGGCACCTTGGCCGCGAACGCAATCGGCGCCTACGTCATCGGCGTGGCCGTGGCGTTCTTCGCCCTGTTCCCGGCGCTGCCCGCGGAATGGCGCCTCTTCATCATCACGGGCTTTTGCGGCGGCCTGACCACGTTCTCCACCTTCTCGGCCGAGGTGGTGGGGTCGCTCCAGAGCGGACAGGCGTCCTGGGCGCTGGCCGAGATCGCCACGCACCTCAGCGCCTCGCTGCTGATGACCCTCGCCGGCATAGCGACCGTCTACGGCGCTCGCGCTATCGCCGGCTGAAGCTCACCGCTCCATCAGGCATTCGCTCTCTTGGACTGGGCTTCGGCGGCCGCCGCCTCCGGATACAGAAACCAGTCCACGCACCCGAACTCTTGGGACGGATCGACTGCCGGCAGCGCCTGCCGGCCGCGGTTGCGAGCCGCGCCCGAGGTCCCCGCGGCGGGAACGGCGGGCGGCGCGCGACGACGGCCGTCCTGAGCGGCAAAGGTGCGCTGCTGCGTCTGCGGTGATGATGTCATGTGGAGTCCTCTCCGATGCAGACTGCAAGTATACGGATCCGATGTGACAATCCGGTGATGATGCGCCGCGTCACCGGCTGAATACAAGCCGGAAATCGCTGTCAGCCGCACGCCCGAGAGCCCGCCAGCCTTCAGCGTCGCCGTTCGCCAACACTCCGCCATCCGGAATGTTTCTTGCGCAGACTCGGGCGGGCGACCTGTCCGGAGCATGTAGTCGATCACGGTGAGAATCAGCATCTTCGGGCCGGGATGCGTGGGAGCGGTATCAGCGGCCTGTTTGGTCGACCGCGGCCACATCGTCACCGGCGTCGATCCGGACGCCGGCAAAGTCGAGCTGATCAACTCCGGCCGGGCGCTCGTGGTCGAAGCCGGGCTCGCCGAGTTGACACGACGCGCCGTGGCGGAAAAGCGCCGGCGCGCCTCGCGGAGCGGCTGACCTTCCTCACGGCCGATGTCTCGATCGCCACGTCGAGTTCCCGGGCCGAGTCCCGGATCAGACACTGCTGTCGTCTCGCGTGACAGCCATCGCGCGACAACGCTCCGGGCAGGCTTCAGGTTCCAACTAGTTGGAAGCGCCGGATCCGCGCTTCATGACTGGGGATCGACCTTCGGTCGATGGGCGCCGAAGAAGGCCTGGGCGGCGGCGGCGAACTCCGCGCCGCGCAGGCGCGTGGTGAATTCCCGCAGCTCCTCCTGGATGTGCGCGGCCACCTCGGCGCTCGCGGCGCAGCGCATCAGGCGCTTGGTGGCGCGCACCGCCCCGGGAGGCTGACGCGCGGCGGCGTCGGCGAGTGAGCGGGCCTCGTCCATCAGCTTCTCGTCGTCCACCACGCGGTTGACGAGCCCCCACTCCTTGGCGGTCTGCGCGTCGAGCGGCTCGCCCAGGAAAAACATCTCCGCCGCGCGCTGATGGCCGATGAGCCGCGGCAGGAGCAGCGTGCTCGCCGCTTCCGGCACGACCCCGAGCTGCACGAACGGGGTGACGATCCGGGTGCTGCGGGCCGCGGCGATGACGAGATCGCAATGCAGCAGCAGAGTGGCCCCGATCCCGACGGTGGGACCGTGAACGGCGGCGATGAGGATCTTGCCGAATCCGCTCGAGGCCCGCAGGAAGCGCGCAATGAAGTGCTCGCTGCCGATGACATCGGGCGCGCTGAGGAAGTCTTTGAGATCGTTGCCGCCGGTGAAGCAGGCGCCTTCACCGCTCAGCAGGAGCACGCGGATCTCATCGTCGCCGTCCGCCTCCGTGAGGGCCTCGATGAGAGCTTCGTACATGGGAGCGGTGAGTGCGTTGCGCTTCTCGGGGCGATTGAGCCGCACCTCGCAGACGTGCCCTCGGCGCGAAACGAGGACTTGCTCGGACGCACTCATGAGCCGGTGCTCGCTTGCCGTGATCCGCTAATAGTCATATTATATGACCTTACAATCGCCGCTTCACGGCGCATCATAGCGGGGTCCGGCACCCCATGAACGCACAAGCGCACTACCGTCCCAATCGCCAGTCCCAGCCGCGGCCCATGCCGCGCCTGAGCCGGCTCGCGCTCGAGCGGGCGAAATCCAGCCACGACCAGATCGCGGCCATCCTCGGCACGGAGCTGCTCAAGGGCGCCTACGCGCCGGGCAGCAACATGCCCCCGGAGCCGGAGCTCATCGAGCGCTTCCAGGTCTCGCGCACCGTGATGCGCGAGGTGATGAAGACGCTCGCGGCCAAGGGCTTCGTGATCTCGAAGACCAAGGTCGGCACGCGCGTGCGCGACCCGGTCTATTGGAATTACTTCGATGCCGACGTGCTCGCCTGGCGCGTGCGGCTCGGCCTCGATGACGAGTTCATGCGGAGCCTGACCGAGATCCGGCGCGCACTCGAGCCCGCCGCGGCCGCTCTCGCGGCCCGGCGCCGCTTGCCCGCCGACATTGCCCGCTTGCGGGAATGCGTGCGGCAGATGGCGCGCACCGATCACACGCGCCAGAGCTTCGCCGAGGCGGACCTGGACTTCCACCTCGCCATCGGCAGCGCCTCCGGCAATCCGCTCATGCGCTCCATGGCGAGCGTCATCGAGACGGCGCTCGTCGCCTCCTTCGCTCACAGCTCTCCGGTCGACGACCCGGCCGACCACGAGGCCACCGTCAACGGCCACGCCGCCATCGTCGATGCCATCGAGGCCGGCGAGGAGCAGGCGGCGGCCGAGGCCATCCTGAACGTGATCGACATCGGGGTGAACCGGATCGACGTCACCCGCAAGAAGCAACGAGGACAACAGAAGAAATGAGCTCTGCCAACGGACGCCGCCTGCGCTCCCGCGCCTGGTTCGACAACCCCGCCAATCCCGACATGACGGCGCTCTATCTGGAGCGCTACCTGAACTACGGCATGACGCTCGAGGAGCTGAAGTCGGGTAAGCCCATCATCGGCATCGCCCAGACGGGCTCGGACCTCTCCCCCTGCAATCGCCACCACATCGTGCTGGCGGAGCGCATCTCGGCCGGCATCCGCGCCGCGGGCGGCGTGCCCATCGAGTTCCCGGTGCATCCCATCCAGGAGACGGGCAAGCGCCCGACGGCGAGCCTCGATCGCAACCTCGCGTACCTCGGGCTGGTCGAGGTGCTCTACGGCTATCCGTTGGACGGCGTGGTGCTCACCATCGGTTGCGACAAGACGACTCCAGCCTGCCTCATGGCGGCCGCCACGGTCGACATCCCGGCCATCGCCCTCTCCGTGGGCCCGATGCTCAACGGCTGGCACCGCGGCGAGCGCACCGGCTCCGGCACGATCGTATGGAAGGCCCGCCAGATGCTCGCGGCGGGCAAGATCGACTACGCCGGCTTCATCGAGCTGGTCGCCTCCTCGGCGCCGTCGACCGGCTATTGCAACACCATGGGCACGGCGACGACCATGAACTCGCTGACGGAAGCGCTCGGCATGCAGCTGCCCGGATCGGGCGCCATCCCGGCGCCGTACCGGGAGCGCGGTCAGATCTCTTACCTGACGGGCGAGCGGATCGTGCGGATGGTGCACGAGGACCTGAGGCCCTCGGCCATCATGACACGGGACGCCTTCCTCAACGCCATCGTGGTCAACTCCGCGATCGGCGGCTCCACCAACGCGCCGATCCATCTGGCGGCCATCGCCCGGCACATGGGGGTGGAGCTGACGCTGGACGACTGGCAGAAGTACGGTTATGAGGTGCCCCTCCTCGTCAACCTGCAGCCTGCGGGCGAGTACCTCGGGGAGGACTATCACCGCGCGGGCGGCGTGCCCGCCGTCGTCAATGAGCTGATGAAGCAGCGCCTCATCCGCGAAGGCGCCCTCACCGTCAACGGGCGCACGATCGGCGAGAACTGCCGCGGGCAGGAGATCGTGGACACGGCCGTCATCCGGCCCTTCGACGAGCCGCTCAAGCCGAACGCGGGGTTCCTGGTCCTTCGCGGCAACCTGTTCGATTCCGCGATCATGAAGACGAGCGTGATCTCGGAGGACTTCCGGCAGCGATACCTCGACAATCCGGCGGACCCGGACGCCTTCGAGGGGCGTGTGGTCGTGTTCGA
>JASHVV010000059.1 GCA_030044385.1 Gammaproteobacteria bacterium | reverse complement strand
GGCTCTTCTGGCTGCCCGACTTCCTGGTCAAGCGCCATCACCTGGATCTGGAGACATTCGGCCCGCCGCTCGTCGCCATCTACGTCATCTCCGACATCGGCAGCGTCGCCGGCGGTTGGATGTCGTCGCGGCTGCTGCGCGCAGGCTTCTCGCTCAACGCGGCGCGCAAGTACACCATGCTCCTCTGCGCGCTGCTGGTGCTGCCGGTCTTCTGGGTGAGCTACGTCGACAATCTCTGGGGTGCGGTCGCCATCGTCGGCCTCGCGGCCGCGGCGCACCAGGGCTTCTCCTGCAATCTCTTCACCCTGCCCTCCGATGTCTTCCCGCGCCGCGCGGTCGGCTCCCTCATCGGCATCGGCGGCACCGCCGGTGCGATCGGCGGCATGCTGATCGCCAAGTATGCCGGCTGGGTCCTCGAGCGCCTGGGCACCTTCAAGCCGCTCTTCGCCTATGCGGGCTGCGCCTACCTGCTGGCGCTCCTCGTCATCCACCTGCTCTCCCCGCGCCTCGCGCCGGCGCGCGTCGACTGACGCGGCTCCCGGTCCCGATCTAATCTTCGACGGCCGCGCACTTGAGCAGCGGCGAGTCCGCCGGCAGCTCCTCCAGCCGCTTCACCGCGTACTCGTAGCCGGCCTGGATGGCGCGGTCGAAGGCGCCCCAGTTCAGCATGTCGACCTCGGCGAGCGGCGGTTGCAGGATCAGGTCCGACTGGGCGCGGTGGGCGATGCTGCTGGCGGCGCTGTTGACCATGCCGGCGCGCCACAGGATCTGGAAGATGGTGGGGTACTGGCGGCGCGCCTTCATCCAGCGCAGCCACTGCCAGGGCAACGGGACGTCGATCTCGTCGCTGCTGGCGGTGAAGGCCCGGTCGGCGCCGACGTCGCAGCCGATGACGGGACCGCGGCCGAGGTCGCGCATGGCGTCGACCGGCAGGTTGTTCATCGCGCCGCCGTCGACCAACACCTCGCCCTTGTGCAGCACGGGCGGCAGGACGCCGGGCACGGCGACCGAGGCCCGCAGCCAGCGCCACAACGTGCCGCGGCGATGGACCATCGTGTGGCCGGTCGTGAGGTTGGAGGAGACGCAGAAGAAATCGACCGGCAGGTCTTCGATCTCCAGGTCGCCGAACGCTTCGTAGAGTCCCGTGCTCACCTTGCGCCCGGCGACCAGCGACACGAAGGGCAGCGTGTAGTCGCGCAACGGCCTGGAATCGACGAACGCGCGCCGGAAGCGCTCCGTCAGCTCATCGATGCTCCAGCGCAGCGCCACGCCTGCGCCGAGGATGGCGCCCATGCTGCTGCCGCCCACGAGGTCCACGGGCACGCCGGCTTCGCGCAGCGCCTTGACCACCCCGATGTGGGCGAAGCCCCGCGCTCCGCCTCCTGACATCACCAGGCCGACGCCGCGTCCGGTCAGCACGCGCGCCAGGCGCGAATAGTCGCCGGCGTACTGCACGTGATGATGCGGCACGTCCGGCAACTCCGCGAGCCAGCGCGCCGCGGCGCCGGTCTCGAGCGCGCTGTCGTGCAGCAGGACCAGCTCCGAGCGCTGCGGCGCCATGCTGTGATCGTGCGGCCAGCGCAGCGCCGCCCAGTTTCCCGCCGGGCTTTCCGCGCGCGCGAGCAGCAGCAGCGCATCGGCCTGGCGCACGCACAGCTTGGTCCAGCGGTCCGGCGTCGGATCGGCCACGTACACGACATAATCGTTGGCGGCCTCGATGTTGTTGAACCACTGGCTGGTGTGGGTCTTGGCGCGCACGCTCCACACGAGCTCGGCGCGGCCGAGCCCGGAAAGCGCCTTGACCAGCCGGGTCGCGAACCCGCCGAAATCGACCTCCATGCTCTGCGGCAACACCGTGAACGTGCAGGCGCCCCGGTTATGGGCCGCGGCCATGGGCGACTGCGATTGCGCCAGCCGGTCGACCGTGAGGCGCGCGATGCGCAGCATCGCTTCCGGCTGGTCGCGCAACACCTCGTTGAAGGCTTTCGCCGAGATCCGCGCGAGCTCGGTGTCACGCAGCGCCACGACGTCCGCGCTGCGCGGCCGGCCGGAGATCAGGCCCATCTCCCCGACCATGTCGCCCGCGGCAATGCGGGCGATGAAGCGCCTGCGCACGGGATCCGCGGAGAAGGCGCCGAGACAGCCGCTCAGCACCATGTAGAGCGCATCGGGCGGATCGCCGGCCGAGAACAGCTTCGCGCCGCCCGGCAGGGTCAGCCACTCCGCCACGGCCGCGATCTCCCGCAGCAAGCCGGGATCGAGGCCGCTGAAGATCGGCATCTCCCCCAGCAGCGCCCCGACATCGGAGCGCAGGGTCGCGGTCTCTTCGAAAGGATGGCTGTCCATTCGATGACTCTGGTATCGCACCTGCTCGGTACGCCCCCTGTTGTTTGCGGGTCAGTATAGCCCCGCCGGCGAGGATTGCCTCAACGCTCCAGAATAGCCGTGACGCCCATCCCACCCGCGGTGCATACGGAGATCAACCCCCGCCTGGCGCCGGCATCGCCCGCGAGGAGCTTCGCCAGGGTGGCCACGATCCGCGTGCCGGTGGCGGCGAAAGGGTGCCCTATGGCCACGCTGCCGCCCTTGACGTTGAGGCGCGCGCGGTCGATCGCGCCGAGCGGCTCCGTAAGGCCCAACGTCTCGCGGCAGTACTGCGGCGACTCCCAGGCCGCCAGCGTGCACAGCACCTGGGCGGCAAATGCCTCGTGAATCTCGTAGTAATCGAAATCCTGCAGCGTGAGCCCGGCGTCGCGCAGCATCGCCGGCACGGCGTAGGCGGGCGCCATCAGCAGGCCCTCCTTGCCGCTCACGTAGTCGACTGCCCACACCTTGCCGTAGCGCAGCCAGGCGAGCACCGGCAGGCGCCGGCGCGCGGCCCAGTCTTCCGAAGCCAACAGCACGGCGCTCGCGCCGTCCGTCAGGGGCGTGCTGTTGCCGGCGGTCAGCGTGCCGTCGTGCAGATCGAAGCTGGGGCGCAACCGGGAAAGCTTCTCGACCGAAGTGTCCGTACGGATGTTGTTGTCGCTCTTCAGGCCCAGGTAAGGCACCACCAGATCCTCGTAGAACCCCTCGCGCCACGCGGCCGCGGCCTTCTCGTGACTCTCGTACGCGAGCCGATCCTGGTCCTCGCGCGCGATCCGCCAGCGTTGCGCCATGAGCTCGGCGCTCTGTCCCATGGAGAGGCCCGTGCGCGGCTCGACCACCGCGGGCAGGACCGGCTTGAAATGGCGCGGCCGCAGGCGCAGCCAGGGCGCGAGGCGCTGGCTCAGGCTCTTGCCGCGCGCGCTCGCCAGCAGCAGCCGTCGATAGTCGCGCGGGTAGACCACCGGTGGATCGCTGATGGTGTCGACACCGCCCGCGATGCCGCAGTCGATCTGGCCGAGCGCGATCTTGTTGGCCATTGCGATCGCAGCCTCGAGGCTGGTGCCGCAGGCGCGCTGCAGGTCGAGCCCGGCCGTCTGCGGATCGAGCCCGGAGGACAGCACGCACTCCCGCGTCAGGTTGTAGTCGCGCGAATGCTTGATGACCGCGCCCGCGGCGACATCCCCCAGCCGCACCCCCAGCAGATCGAAGCGCTCGACCAGCGCGCGCAGGACCGCTGTCAGCATCTCCTGGTTGCCGACGGTCGCATACGCGGTGTGCGCCCTTGCGAACGGAATGCGCACGCCGCCCACGATGGCGACGCGTCGCACGGATGTGCCGACGAGCATGAGCCCTCCAATGGGGACGCGGCGCGGCCGGAAGTCCGGCAAGACTGCCCCCGACTCCCTACGCTACATGGGTCTGGCGCTCGAGGCCAAGCCCGGCCCCCTCTGGCACCGCCCCCGTCGCCGGCGCTATCCTGCCCGACCCGATCCCGCAGCACGCGAAGGGTGCTCCGCCATGGGCGATTTCACGACTCTGATGGCCCGCGACGGCCACGAGTTCCAGGCCTATCTCGCCGCCCCGCCGGGCCGCCCCCGCGGCGCCGTCGTGGTGCTCCAGGAGATCTTCGGCGTCAACCGCCACATCCGCTCCGTTGCCGACGGCTTCGCGGCTGAAGGCTACACCGCCATTGCGCCCGCCCTCTTCGACCGCATCCGCCGCGGCATCGAGCTCGGCTACAGCGCCCCCGAGATCGAGGAAGGGCGCGGCTACAAGCAGCAGCTGCAGCCCGAGCAGACGATGAAGGACATCGCCGCGGCGGTGGCGGTCGTCCGGCATTCCGGCCGGATCGCAACCGTGGGCTATTGCTGGGGAGGCGCGCTCTCCTACCGCGCGGCGTGCGAGCAGCCCATTGCCTGCGCGGTCGTTTACTACGGCAAACCGCCGGATACCGGCGCGACGCCGCGCTGTCCGGTCATGTATCACTTCGGCTCCGCCGACAAGAGCATCCCGCTGACGGAAATCGCGCGGCTCGAGGCCGCGCATCCGCAGGGCATCTTCTACGTGTATGACGGTGCCGGACACGGCTTCAACTGCGACCTGCGGCCGAGCTACGACGCCGACGCCGCGGCACTCGCCCGCCGCCGCACGCTCGATTTCCTCGCGAGCCGCCTGGCCGGCGAGAATATCGCGAGCGACCGGTGCTGAAGCTGCAGGACCCCGCGCTGCTGCGCCAGCAGGCCTACGTCGACGGTGCGTGGATCCACGCCGATGGCGGCGGGACGCGCGAGGTCGTCAACCCGGCGACCGGCAAGCCCCTCGGCACCGTGCCCGACATGGCGGCGGCCGAGACCCGGCGCGCCATCGAGGCGGCGCGGAGAGCCTTCCCCGGCTGGGCCGCGAAGACCGCCAAGGAGCGCGCGGCGGTGCTGCGGCGCTGGTACGAGCTGATGATGGCGAATCAGGACGACCTCGCCGTCCTCATGACCGCGGAGCAGGGCAAGCCGCTCGCCGAATCGAAGGGCGAGATCGCCTATGCGGCCGCCTTCATCGAGTGGTTCGCGGAGGAAGGCAAGCGGCTCTACGGCGATGTGATCCCGGGCCACCAGCCCGACAAGCGCATCCTGGTGCTGCGCCAGCCCGTCGGCGTGGTGGCGGCGATCACGCCGTGGAACTTCCCGGCGGCGATGATCACCCGCAAGGCCGGACCGGCGCTCGCGGCCGGCTGCACGCTCGTGTGCAAGCCGGCGCTGCAGACCCCCTACTCCGCGCTCGCGATGGCGGAGCTCGCCGCGCGCGCCGGCGTCCCCGCCGGTGTGCTCAACATCGTCACCGGCGGCGATGCGGCCGCGATCGGCGGCGAGATGACTTCCAACCCGAGCGTGCGCAAGCTCACTTTCACGGGGTCCACGCAGGTCGGCAAGCGTCTGATGGCGCAATGCGCGGGCACGCTCAAGAAGCTCTCGCTGGAGCTCGGAGGCAATGCGCCCTTCATCGTGTTCGATGACGCCGACCTCGACGTGGCGGTAGCCGGCGCGATCGCCAGCAAGTACCGCAACACCGGTCAGACCTGCGTGTGCGCCAACCGCCTGCTGGTGCAGAGCGGGGTCTACGAGACGTTCACGCGCAAGCTGGTGGACGTCGTCGCGAAGCTGCGTGTCGGCGACGGGCTCGAAGGGCCGACCGATCAGGGGCCGCTGATCGACTCCAACGCGCTGGCCAAGGTCGAGCGGCACATCGCCGATGCGGTGCGCAAGGGCGCGCGCGTGGCGCACGGCGGCAAGCGCCACGCGCTCGGCGGCACTTTCTTCCAGCCGACGGTGATCACCGGCGCCACCCCGGAGATGTTGGTTGCGCGGGAGGAGACCTTCGGGCCCGTGGCGCCGCTCTTTCGCTTCGAGACCGAGGCGGATGCGATCCGGATGGCGAACGACACGGAATTCGGCCTCGCCGCGTATTTCCATACGCGCGACCTCGCGCGCTCCTGGCGGGTGGCGGAGGCCCTGGAGTACGGCATCGTCGGGCTCAACACGGGTATCATCTCCACCGAGGTGGCCCCCTTCGGCGGTATCAAGGAGTCCGGCGTGGGCCGCGAGGGCTCGAAATACGGCATCCTCGACTATACCGAGCTCAAGTATCTGTGCACCGGCTTGTAGGCGGGGTATAAGGTTCCGACCGGCATGCGCTACATCAGCTCCCCCGACTTCCACCGCGACTCCGCCGAGCGGATCGGCGTACTGTTGGTCAACTCCGGCACGCCGCAGGCGCCGCAGCCGTGGGCCGTGCGGCGGTTCCTCGCGCGGATGCTCTCCGACCCGCGCGTGGTGGAGCTGCCGCGGGCGCTGTGGCTGCCGATCCTCTACGGCGTCATCCTGCCGTTCCGGCCGGCTCGCGTCGCGCACAAGTACCGCCGGATCTGGTCCGAGTCGGGCTCTCCCCTGCTCGCCCTGTCGCAGCAGCTGCGCACCGCGCTCATGGGGACGCTGGCGCAGCGGATGCTGGCGCCCTTCTCGGTCGAGCTCGGCATGCTCTACGGCGATCCGCCGGTGCCGCAGGCGCTGGCGCGGCTGCGCGAGTCCGGGGCGCAGCGCATCCTGGTGCTGCCGCTCTTCCCGCAGTACTGCGGCGCGACGACCGGCGCGGCCTACGACCGCGTGGCCGCGGAGCTGCGGCGCTGGCGCTGGCTGCCGGAGCTGCGCTTCGTCGCCGAGTACCACGATCAGCCGGAATACATCGACGCCCTGCGCGCCAGCGTGCTCGAGCACTGGCAGGCGCAGGGCCGCACGCGCCACCTGTTGATCTCCTTCCACGGGATCCCGGAGCGCAACTTCCACCGCGGCGACCCCTACTTCTGCAAGTGTCAGAAGACCGCGCGCCTGCTCGCCGAGGAGCTGATGCTGCGCGACGGCGAGTGGAGTGTCAGCTTCCAGTCGCGCTTCGGGCCGGCCGGGTGGCTGAAGCCGTACACGAGCGAGGTGCTCGCCCAGCTTCCGGGGCGCGGGGTGCGCGACGTGAGCGTGATCTGCCCCGGATTCGCGGTGGATTGCCTGGAGACGCTGGAGGAGATCGCCATCGAGAACCGCGACCACTTCCTGCGGGCCGGCGGCGAGCGCTTCGAGTACGTGCCGGCGCTCAACGCGCGCGCGGAGCACGCGCAGTTTCTCGCCGGCCACATCGCGCGCCACTGCCAGGGATGGGTATCGTCCGATTGGCCCGAAGTCGCCTACGGCGCTTCGGGCAGCCAGCCCATTGACCGCAGTTGACCTCGCGGCCCAGGGACGGCTCCGGGCCGCTGACTGACTTGCTTTCGAACGGCGACATGCTCGGACGCTTTCTCGAGGTTGGGATTGCCACCCAGGACATCCGCGCGTCGGTGGAATTCTACGAGCGGCTGGGGTTCACGCAGGCTCGGACGGGCGATGTCTGGACGCATCCTTACGGCGTGCTGACCGACGGCCGTGTTTGCCTCGGCCTGCACCAGACCCGCCTCGACTCCCCCGCGTTGACTTTCGTCCGGCCCGGCATCGCCGGCCATCTGGGCGCGCTCGAGCGCGCGGGCATCGAGCTCACGACGGCCGAGGTCGGCGTCGAGCTCTTCAACCAGGTCGGATTTCACGATCCGGCGGGACAGGCGGTGAGGCTGCTCGAGGCGCGCACCTTCTCGCCGCCGGACCGCTCCGCGCTCGAGACCTCCCGCTGCGGGGAATTCGGCTGGCTCAGCCTGCCCGCGGCCGACTTCGACGCCGTGCGCGGCTTCTGGGAGCGGCTCGGGCTCCTCTGCGCCGGGGAGGACACGCAGCCCTTCGACCGCATGTCGCTCGCGGGCGGGGGCCTCGAGCTCGCCTGGCATCGGCCGGGATTCTCCGCGCAGCCGCTCCTCACGTTCCACGCCGCCGACATGCCGGCACGGATCGCGCGGCTGCGCGAGCTCGGCATCGGTCCGCTGCGGCCGCCGCCCCGGGGACTCGACCCCGAAGCCAACGCGGTACTGGCCGCGCCGGAAGGCTCGGCGCTGCTGCTCTATCAGGACGGCCGCGAATGCAGCTTGGAGGTGCAGAGATCGTAGATCGAGGCCATCAGCACCTGCACGGAATGGGTCATGGCGATCTCGATCCCTTTCAGCGCCGCCTCCTTGATCGCGCCGGTCAAGAGGTCGAGCTGCTCGGCCGACAGGTTCTCCGGCAGCTTCGTGGTGATCTGCACGGTCGGGACTTCCTCCACGATCTGACGCAGTATCTGATAAACACAATCCGCCTTGGCGCGCATCAGGGCCTCGTCGTCACCGAAGAGCGACCCTATGGCGACCAGGCCATCGACCGTCCTGGCCCGGGTCTGCTCCCACTCGCGCTCCGTGCCGAAGGCCGCGTGTATGACCTCACCCATGACTGTCCCGCTCGCAAGTTCCGTGCCGTACGGCCGGTTGCAGCACGAGCCGCAGGCCCATGGCCTTCAGCAAGGCCGTTGTACTCCGCAGCTCCGGATTCCCGCGCCGACATAACGTGCGATAGAGCGAGTCCGCGCTGAGCTCCACTTTCTCCGCCAGCTTCGCGCCGCCGGACGCCTGCGCGATGCGGCCGAGCGCGGCCGCCAACTCCTCCGGGCCGGCATCCTCCAGCATCGCGTTGAGATACGCCACGGCGAACTCCTGGCGCGCCTGGGGGGACATCGGCGCCGGTGGGCGAGTCTTCCTGCGGGCCATCTGGG
>JASHVV010000441.1 GCA_030044385.1 Gammaproteobacteria bacterium | reverse complement strand
CTCAAGGTGAGGCGGTCTCCTCGGCCCGACTTTCCGCCGAGAAGAAGTGCCGGACGGCGCCCCAGACGTCATCGAAGTCGTTGAGGGCGTAACTGCCCGCGGCGCAGCCCGCGGCGGCCAGCTCGCCGAACAGGCGCCCGGTCTCGGTGGCGAGCTGCCGCGAGAGACCGGAGGAAACCTCCACATAACCGGTGAAGCACGTGTCCTCGGCGATCGAGGACAATCCCTCGCGAGCATCAGCGGAGTCGCTGACGGAGTTGTCGCCGTCCGAGGCGTAGAAGAGATAGATGTTGCAGCGGGCCGGGTTGTAGCGGCCGTCGATGATCTCCCGCACCTTGGCGAAGCCGGTCGAGGCGACGGTGCCGCCGGTGCCGCTCACCTGGAAGAACTCGGCCTCGCTGAACTCCCAGGCCTCGGTGGTGTGCCCGATGAACACCGTCTCGAGCGACCGGTACTCGCGGCGCAGGCCCTGCACCACCCAGAAGAAGAAAGTCTTGGCGAGCTTGCGGTCGCGGTCCGACATGCTGCCCGAGACGTCGAGGAGGAAGAAGACCACGGCGTGGATCGCCGGCTGCTTCCTGCGGGCGAGCTGGCGAAAGCGCAAGTCCTCGTTGATGAGCGAGGACGGACCGCTGCCCATGCCTTGCCGTTTGACGGCTTCCTTGATCGAGCGGCGCCGATCGAGCCGGGAGCGCGCGCCGCGCCGGTCCCAGCCCTCGCGCACCCAGTCGGAATCCTCGGAGGGACCCACGCGGGCCTTGAGGTTGGGAAGCTGCATCTCCTCCCACAGCCAGTCGACGATATCGTCGACCTTGAACTCGAGCAGCAGCTGAACCTCGCCTTCGTCCTGCCCCCCGGGGCCTTTCTCGCCGGGCCCGCGCTCACGGGACGGATCGGCGAACACGTCGCCGGGCTTCGCCTTGCCCTGGCCGGCGCCCTGCTGCTCCTCCGGCCGGCGCAGACGGAAGTGATAATGCTCCAGCATGCGCACGGGCACTCTGACGGTGCGTGAGCCGCCGTTGATCAGCTCCCCACCGGCGACGATCTGCGGCAAGTGCTGGCGCACCGACTCACGGACCTTCTCATCGTGACGCAGCCAGTCGCGCGCGCCGCGGGAAAAGAGCTCGTACCACTTGGCGGCATCGCCGCCCGGTTTTCCGCCGCCGTCCTCGCCGTTCGCAGCCATGGTGATACTGGTACTCCTTTTTGCGGCCGGGCGCTACTCCTGGGCGAGCAGGGTGGTGACGTAGCTCAAGGCTTCCTTGGCGCTGTGCTCGTCGTAGCCGTACTCCGTGATCAGGCGTTGCTGCACGGCCGAGATCTTCTGACGCGCATCGTCGTCCGGACGCGCTGTCGAGGTGACGAGCCGCAGGACGTCGCGGCGCTCCTCGAAGAGGTATTGCTCGATCGCCTCACGCATGCGCGCATGGCTCGCGAGCTTGAACTTCTCTCCGGCCTTGAAGGCCACCATGGCCTTGCGCACGACCTCCTGGCGGAAGGAGAGCTTGCCGGAGTCGGATACCTTGATCTTCTCCTCCACCGAGCGCAGGAAGCGCTCGTCGGCCGGCCGCGTCTCCCCGGTGATGGGGTCGGTGACCTGACGGTGATCGAGCGAGGCCTCGACCTCGTCGAGATACTTCTCGAGGAGCTGCTGCGCCTCCTCCTCGAAGGACGCGAACATCGCGCGGTGGACATCCTCCTTGACCCAGCGGTTGTAGAACTCCTTGCGCGCGGTCACCAGGTGGTCGATCCAGGCCTTCTTCTGCTTGGCCTCCATGCGGGCGTCGCTCTCGATGCCGTCCTTGAGCGCCAGCAGCAGCTCCATGCTGGTCAGGCTGTGGGTCGTGCCCCGGGTGATGGCGTTGGAGATGGCGTTGATGATGAACCGCGGACTGACACCGGTCATGCCTTCGTCGGGGGACTCCGAGTGCAGGCGCGTGCCTTCGGTTTCCGGCACGCCCTCCACGGCCTCGCCCGCGTAGAGACGCAGCTTCTTGGCCAGGTCGAGGCCCTCGCGCTCCGGCTTCGTGAGCCGTGTCAGGATGGCGAAGACCGCCGCCAGGTTGAGCACGTGGGGATCGAGGTGCACGTTGCGGAACGCCGGCGCGCCGGAGACGAGCTTCTGATAGATGCGGGACTCGTCGCGATAGGAGAGCGCGTAGGGGACCTTGATGATCACCATGCGATCGAGCAGCGCCTCGTTCTCCTTCTCCTGCAGGAACTTGTGGAACTCCGCCAGGTTGGTGTGCGCCAGGATGGTCTCATCGACGTGGATGAGCGGGAAGCGGGAGACTTTGACGTTCTTCTCCTGCGTGAGGGTGAGGAGCAGGTAGAGGAACTCCCGCTTCACCTTCAGGATCTCGATCATCTCCAGGACGCCGCGGCTGGCGGCGTACACGGCGCCGGACCACGACCAGGCGCGCGGATCGCCTTCGTCGCCGATCTGGGCGACCTTGGCGAGATCGACCGACCCCACGAGATCCGCGATGTCGGCGGTGGTGGGATCGTGGGGCGCGTAGGTGCCGATGCCGGCGCGCGAGGCTTCGGAGAGGAAGATCCGCTCCACGGGCACGCGCACGAAGTCGCCTTCGCACTCCCGCTCCACGTAGTCGCGCGCCCAGGGCGACAGCTCCCCCTGGATGGCAACGCCGTAGCGGTCGCGGAACTCCGAGCGCAGGCTCGCGGGGATCAGGTTCAGCGGGCTCTCGCGCAGCGGCGAGCCCTTGATGGCATAGAGCGCGCCCTCGTCGGTGCGGCTGTATTCCTCCAGTCCGCGCTTCAGGAGGATGGCCATCGTCGACTTGCCGCCCGACGGGGGGCCGAGCAGCAGCAGCAGCCGGCGACCGACATCGGAGCCGGCCGCTGCCGCTTTGAAATAATCGACGATGCGCGAGAGTGGCTCGTCGATGCCGAACAGCTCCCGCTTGAAGAGCTCCCGCGCGCGGACGCTCTCCCCAGCGTCAGGCTGTGCCGTGCGCCCATGCCAGCGCAGCATGTCCCAGATGTACTCATGGCTCGTGCGCGCCATGGCCGGAGCGTGCTCGGGCAGGATATCGGCGAGAAATTCGCCGAAAGTGCCTTCCCAGCGCTGGGCTCGATGCAGCTTGCTGAAGGAGCTCAGCGACTCGATGAAGGCGGAGCGGCTGGTTGATTCCGGGTCAGTAGAAGGCGATCGCATCGTGCTCCCTCCCGTTTCAGTTCGTGGCCCTGTGAAGGATGGACCGGAAGGCCAACGATGGCAGCGCGAGGACTCCACGGTCAGACTCAACGCTGCGCACGGTGCGGGGTGGCGCTCGATTCCCCGGTCCCACTATGTTTAAGACGCTGATCACAGCGGATCGTTCATTTCCGTTGCGTACGCGCGAAGAGACCGGGCCTGCAGGAGAGAAAGCAAAATGCATGCCCGGTTGTGCCCGGATGCGGCGAGAAGGGATGAAGGGGTCCGCGCGCATGGGGACATCTTATGTTCTGTCGGCGGCGTGCGCCACTGCGTGCAGGCCCGCAAAGCGAGCACTGCTTCAGAGTTTCGGCGATGCGCTGTCGCGCGCGGCGGACAGCCGTATCGTTAGTGTGAACTGCGGCACTGCGGTGCTGCCGCCGCACAATAAGCTCCATGAGACCGAGTTTTGTATGCGCTATCAAGCGGGTGGATGCCCGGTCGCGCGCGGACGAGCACTATTTTTCCGGCGGTGGAGAGACGATCAGTGGCCAATCCAGCATCCAGCGCGCCTCGAAACCTCGAGGCCACCAGCAGCGGAACTCCGGCGGCGACGCCTTCCCCCACGCAGCGGCCGACAGTCGATCTGACGGCGCTCACCACTCGCGATGACTTTCTGCTCGAGCTGGGAGAAGCGCTCGGCGGACAGGCCTCGGTCAATCCGGTCGATTCGATCGACAGCGCGATCGCACAGCTGGCGAGCACCAAACGGGGGCAGATGCTGGTGATCGACGCACGCGCGACGAGCGATGTCCGCTCCGACGTGCACCGCGCGACGCAACAGGCGCCGAACGCGGTGGTCGTGGTGTTTGCGGAGACGGATGCCGAGAAGCAGGTCGCCTCCTCGGTCAAAGGCACGAGCGTCTTTGCGGTGCTGACGGTCCCGATCGAGGGCGCCAAGACGACGGCCGTGCTGGACGCAGCCATCGCAGACGCCGTGAACCGCAGCGCTGCCGCACGGGGCGACCGCGCCGCAGCCGCCAGCTCTGCAGGGACCTTGCCGCTCGACGCCTTCCGGCACGCCTCTGCCCACTCTCAGCCCCACGAGCCCGAGGAAGGGGGCCGCAAGTGGGGGCTCCTGGCTGGCTTGGCGGTTGCCGTCGCAGCGCTCGGCGCCGGCGGTGCCTGGTATTTCACGCATGGCAGGACGGCGCCCACGACGGGCCCCGCGGCCGAGGCCGCGAGCGCCAACGGCTCCCAGGCGGCAACGTCGCAAAGCGCTCCGGCGGTCCTCGCGCAGCCTGCAGTGGATACGTCCATCGTCGCCGGTCAGGTCGATGACCTGCTGGAAAAAGCGCGGCGCGCCATGCGCGATCGCCGCTACACCGCGCCCACGGGGGACAACGCGCTCGTTTATTACCGGTCTGCGCTGGCCGCAGACCCGACGAACGGCGAAGCCAAAGACGGCCTGCGCCGGGTCGGCGACGTCGTGGCCTCCCGCTTCAATGATGCGATGACAGGCGCTCATTACAACGACGCCGCCCTCGCACTGGCCACCCTCAAGCTCGTGCAGCCTTCGAACCCGCACTTGGGCCCCTTCCAGCTGCAACTCTCGACCGCCGAGATCTCTCAGGCGCTGGCCGCCGGCAACGCCGATCGCGCTGCCGCGCTGCTGCGTCAGGCGCAACAGTCCGGCGCCGTGCCCGCGGCACAGCTTGACGCCTGGCGCTCGCAGCTCGCGCGCGTGCAGCAGACGGACAAGGTGCAGAGCCTCGCGGCGCTGGTGCGCGACCGCATCCGGGCCGACGAGCTGACCAACCCGGCGGGCGACAGCGCCGCCGCCTATGTCAGCCAGTTGCAGGCGGCCGCCCCCTCGGCCCCCGCCACCGAGCAAGCCACCAATGCGCTGATCGCCGCCCTGTTCAGCAAGGCGCAGGAGAACGCGCTCGCCGGCGACGCCGCGGACGAGGACCGCTGGTTGGCCGCCGCCCGGACCAACGGAGCCTCGGCCGCCCAGGTTGCGCAATTCCAGCGGCAGATTGCGGGTGCCCAGGCGAAGGCCGCGCACCTGAAGGCCGACCACCTGGTGGCTCTCGTTCGGGACCGCCTGGAGAGCCGCGAGTTGACCTCCCCCGCCGGCGACAGCGCGGCGGATTATCTGCAGCAGCTCGAGAGCACTCAGCCGACCGGATCCGCCCAGGCCGCCGCGGCGCGCGACCGCAGCGCGCTGGCGAGCGATCTGATCGCGCGCGCCCGCTCGGAGATGCGCTCCGGAGAGGCGGCGCAGGCCGATACCGACCTTGCGGCTGCCACCACCTGGGGTGCCAGCGCAGCCGCGGTAACGGCCGTGCAGCGCATGGGCTCCGCCTCGCAGTCGGCGCCCGCCCGGGCCGCCGGACCGGACCTGGCGGCGCTCGCCGCCCAGCTGCAGCGCACGCGATACGCGCCGCCGGAGTATCCGGATCGGGCGCTGAACGATCGGGTGAGCGGCAGCGTGGTCGTGCAGTACGTGGTCGACCAGAAGGGGCACACCA
>JASHVV010000440.1 GCA_030044385.1 Gammaproteobacteria bacterium | reverse complement strand
TGAAGTACTTTTGGAGTGACATTACGGTCCAGAGGTGTTCTGGAGGAGGCTATCTGAGGCACGCCGGGCCCAGCCGTACCTGACACCGCCAGCACGGGTCGCTCCGACGAAAGTTAGCAGGCGTTGGCTGACTGCAAAGGTAGGCAGCACGCGGGTAACGTCAAGGCCCGTACACCACCAGCCGGACCAGTCTGCGCAGCCGGGTCTTCCGTCCCATCCGCAAGCCAGCCTTTTCGAAAGCGGTGGCGACCCATTCGGGCGCGAGTCTCAGTTTTCTGTAGCTGCTGACGCGCTGATTCCAGCGGGGGCCAGCATGCTCCTGCAGCATGTCTTAGACGTTGCCGTTCACGACCGATACACGTTGGTCCGGCGGGATTACGCCTTCGCCCCGATCGGCAGCACGGTCCGGCCGTAGTCGCCGTTGATGACCTCGGCGGCGGAGAGATAGGCCGCCAGCGCGGCGCAGACCAGGCCGACATAGCCGCCCGCCACCTGCAGTGCGGTGGACCCGCGCAGCTCGCCTGCCGCGAGCAGGAAGAATGTGATCCAGAGAGTGAGGAACACGAGCTGCAGCACGGTCGTATGGCGGAAGGAGGCGATCCACATGTAGAACGTGAACACCCCCCAGACGATCAGGTACCAGCCGACGAAGGCCGGCGGCGCGCCGGCGCCGAACTCGTGCGCGTAGGCGACGAACGACAGCCAGAACGAGCCGTAGCCGACGAAGGCCACGGTTGCAAACGTGTTGCCGCGGATGAACGAGAGGATGCCGGCGAGCACCTGCGCGGCGCCGCCGAATGCGAGCGCCATTGCGAGAACGATGGCAAGGCTGCTGCTGTCGAAGAGTCTGGCGTTCACCATGCTGAGGAGCCAGGTCGTGCTGGCGAAGCCGATCAAGCCGAGAGGAGCGGGATTGGCGAGTTTGTTTTCCACGAGGTCCCCCTGTCGCGCCGCATTGTTATGGTATCGGTAACATGCTAGCCCCGGGGCTATGTCCGCGTCAACGCCGGAGCACAGGCCGGGCCTGGACTCGTTCCCCTGCCCGGCGCTACTCTCGCCCGGCCATGAAGTACCTGCCGCTCGTCTGGGCCGGCATCTGGCGCAAGCCCGGGCGCACGATCCTCATCTTCCTGCAGGTCGCCGTGGCGTTCGCGCTCTTCGGCGTGCTGCAAGGAGTCAAGACGGGCGCCGAGCAGGCCATCGCCGCGGCGCGCGCCGATCTGCTGATCGTCCACAGCCGCCTGAGCTGGGGCGAGCAGCTGCCGCTCGGAATGCTCGGGCAGATCGAGTCCGTCCGGGGAGTCCGGGAAGTGATCCCGGTGGACCTCGCCGTGGCGGCTTATCAGAAGCCCGACCAGCAGGTGGGCATTGTCGCCGTCAGGCCGGACAAGGGTTGGCTCTCGGCCTTCACGTTCACGATCTCACCGGCGTCCGTCCAAGCCTTCCGCGCCACGAGAACCGGCATCCTGGTCCGGGCTTCGCTCGCCAGGGAATACGGCTGGAAAGTCGGCGATCGCATCCCGTTGATGACTCAGGTGGTGAAGACCGATGGCTCGACCGACTGGACGTTCGACATGGTGGGGACGTTCACCGACAGCGACGTCGGCGGCGGCGACCGAAACGTCCTGATCAACTACGACTACTGGAATGAGGCTCGCGCCAGCGACAAGGACACCGTGCAGCATTTCAACGTCAGGATCGCGGACCCGCATGCCGCAGCGGCGGTATCCGACGCCATCGATGCACGCTTCGCGAACTCGCCCAACGAGACCCGCAGCGAGTCCATTCGCGAGCTGGCGCAGGCGAACCTGCAGTCCATCGGCGACCTGGAGTTCCTCATTCGGGCGGTCGTCGCCGCCGTGATGGCGGCACTCCTCTTCGCGACCGCCACCATGATGATCCAGTCGGTGCCTGAGCGAACCGCCGAGATTGCGGTACTCAAGACGCTCGGGTTCACCAACGGCGCGGTCTTCGCGTTGACGCTCGCGGAGGCAGTCGCCACATGCCTGGTTGCCGCGGGCCTCGGTCTGGCGCTGGCGACCCTGGCATTCCCGTTGGTCCCGCGGTTCGTCAACGGCCTGTCGATGCCGTGGATTATCGTCGCCGTGGGGCTGATCACGGCCCTGGCGGTGGCGTTGGTCAGCGCCGCCGTGCCGGCGATGATGGCCGCGCGGCTCGAGGTCGCCGCGGCGCTGGCGGCGCAATAACGCATTTCGATGAAGGCCATCCGACAATTCCTCGCACTGCTGCGCGTCAGCCTGTCCGGCCTGGCGGCGCGCCGCGGGCCGGTTCTGACCATCCTGGTCGGTGTGGGCTGCGCCGTCGGCGTGCTGGTGTCCATGCTGGCCATGGGCAGCGGCGCGCGCCGGCAGGAGATGAGCGACGTGCGTCCCGACCGCGTCGTCATCGCGGGGCTCGGTCAGCGGCCCCTGTCCGGCAGCATTCCACGGGACGAAGCCGCCGCGGTGCAGGGCTTCCCAGACATTCGCCGGGACCGGGACGGACGCCCCATAGTCGTCATGGAGTCGATGATCCCGATCGACGGCCGCCGGCGCGGCACGGGCGCCCGCATCTTCGTTCCGCTCACGGGAGTCACACCCAACATCACCGAATACCGGCCGGAGATGCGGTTCACGGCCGGCCGCATGTTTCATCCGGGCATGCGCGAGCTGGTCGCGAGCAATACCTGCACGCGCCTCTTCTCCGGGTTCGGGATCGGCGACGAGCGCTCGATCCGCGGCATGGCGTGGACCGTCGTCGGGCACTTCGACCTCGGGCCGGAGAGCCAGTGCACGATCTTCGCCGATGTCAACACGATCATGTCGGCGCTGGAGCGCAACACCTACAGCGGGATCGAGGTCATGCTCCGCTCGGCGGCGGATTTTCCCGCGTTTCGCGCGGCGGTCAAGGCCAATCCCGCGTTGCAGCTCGATGCGATACGGCAACGGACGGTGGTGGCGGAGGAGTTCAGGCCGTTGAACGCGCTCCTCGACTTCGCCAGCTACTTCGTCGGCGCCATCATGGCGATCGGCGGCACGCTGGGGGCGGTCAACTCCCTCTATGCGATCGTCGATTCGCGCTGCCGCGAGCTCGCAACGCTGCGCGCGATCGGGTTCCGGCCGGGGACGATCGTCGCCTCGACCCTCTGTGAGTCGATGCTGCTGGCGCTGCCCGGCGCGCTGCTCGGGGCGGCCCTCGCCTGGGTCTTCTTCAACGGGCTGTCCGCGAGCCCGTTCGGCTACAGCTTCCAGCTCGCGGTGACGCCCGCTCTCGTGTTCCTCGGCGTGATCTGGGCGCTCGCCATGGGTCTTATCGGCGGCATCCTGCCAGCGGTGCGTGCTGCCCGGGTGCCGGTGACCACCGCGCTGCGCGCGACCTGAGCCGCGCCGCGGCGCGCCACCGGCCGAGCCGCGGGCCGGCGCTTCATCAGGTGTGCGCCGGTATGCGACACTCCCCGCCATGACCTCCCATGGCAGCCGATTCCAAAGCACCGTCCCATTCTACGCCCGCTATCGGTTGGCCTATCCTCCACGGCTGATCGAGCGTGTCATGGAGCTCACCGGGTTGAAGGCGGGCGATGCGGTGCTCGATCTCGGCACGGGTCCGGGCCTGCTCGCCGTGCCGTTCGCGGCCGCGGGAATGCGCGTGACCGCGGCCGATCCGGAGCCCACCATGCTTGCCGCCGCGCGCGAGGCGGGCCGCGCCGCGGGCGCGGAGCTGACCCTGTGGAGCGGCGGGTCGGACGACCTGACACCCGGCATGGGTCCCTTCCGTCTGGTGACCATGGGCCGATCCTTTCACTGGATGGATCGCGCCGAGACTCTGACACGGCTCGACGCCATCATCGCGCCGGGCGGGGCGATCGCACTCTTTCACGACGAGCATCCGCAGACCGCCGAGAACCACTGGCGCGACGTGATGAATGAGGTCGCCGACCGCTACGGCCGCGGTAACGAGCCGGCCATCTCCGAGCGCAAATCGCCCGAGTATCGCTCGCACGAGTCGTATTTGCTCGCCTCGGCGTTCGATGTGCTCGAGGCCGTCAGTGTCATCGTCCGCAAGCCGATCTCGGTGGACGAGATCCTCGGCAGGGCGCTCTCGATGTCCACCTGCTCGCCGGAAAAGCTGGGCTCGCGGATCGGTGCCTTCGAGTCCGATCTGCGCGCCGCGCTTGCCGGCAGCGGCGAACTCACTGAAATCGCGGGCCTCACCGCGCTGATCGCGCGCCGGGCCTGAGGAGGCGGTCTCGAGCTCATCGAGACTCCTCCCAAGAGAGTCGTTCGCCGGATGGCCCGCTACGCAGCGAACACCCGTGAGCCGAGCCAAAGGCCGTTCCCGACCCACTCCCGGCATTCGCGAATGTCCGGAATCGGGCGGCTCAATCAGGCAATCTTTTGGCGTGCGGAATCGCCGAATCGCTGTCGAGCCTGTTGCACAAAGGTAACGTTTTTCGGTGTGTGTCTCCAACATTGGCGTGAGCCATCATCGCTCAGGTGTTCACGGTGTGGGCAAGCGCAGATGCGCGTCTGCGGTCAGGCCGGAGATAAGGCGCGACAGCGCGACGGCTAATCAACTCGCTCATAGTCGTCCGGCCCCTGCAAAGGAGCAATCACGTAAACCTCGTTGTCAATCAGCAACTCGATAGCGAGTGCCAAGTTAGGCGATACGGCTTCTACCCCGCCCCCGTCAGCCGCTCTGATCTTTAGCTCTTGCAGACCGGGGAGGCTATCGGGGTTGTAAAAATAGACGTTCAGTTTCATAAGTGGCATGTTTTCCATGCCCGTCGGTATCTGGCCGAACCTCAACTTCATCACCTCGGTGTAAGGCATTTTGCCGCGGCCGGCGCACCAATTCACGATTCGCTCAATGGTTGCTTCCTTTAGCTGCATCCTTTACCCCGCGCTTTCTGGTCGCGCGCTCGTGCCTTCCATCCCGCGTCCGGCGACAACAAACCGACCAATGCGCAGCGGCGGGTTGTAATAATGGTGCAGCTCAACGATACCCAAATGCATCCGGGCGCAGACATCGTGAAGAGCCATATAGAACTGAAAAAGGCTGTTCTCGCCGTATGGAGTCGAATGCGGCCAGGAGAGCGCGGTGATTTGGTCACTACCGATGCATCGCTCAAATACTCTTGCGGTATGCTCGATTACACCGGCCTCCAGGACGCAGATATAGTTTGGCCAGACAGTCGGTGGATTCTGTGCCTCCCACTCTTTCAAGTTTTCGAGTAGCGAATCTAGAGAGTTTGCCGCCAGTCCATACGCGAACACCATGCCAAATGGTTGGGGTCGGTGGTACGCAGATGTAAACCCAGGACCGGTCGCTTGAGCCAACCCTCGCGGAGCCATCTCCTTCAAAACTCTTATCTTTTCCAGCGCATCGAAAAGTTCGGCTTTCGAGAGCGCAGATTTAACTTCTATGATTCCGTACACGCAGTCGACGGGGTAAACCTGCACTTTGTCGCTGGAGCAGAGCACGACGCCGTTTAGCTTGTCGTACACGATCACATCACATTGTCGGGATAATGTGTTTCGTGTCCGCGCGGCGATTTCACCGCTACCGATACCGTATCTTTGAGGTAGGCGCTCGCGTAAGAAGTCACACAGAAAATGCTCGCGAACTGTACCCTTCGACCCGCTATGCGCGATTTCAGCAGATGCGTTGAAGTCAGCTCGTATCCTTTGGCTGATGTTTTGGAATAGTTTTTTCGTGTCCATCTAGCAAGTATAGCGTTCTATCGGTAAAGGCTTTGCGGAAGCCGAGGTCCGCCGTCGCAAAAAAGGTAAGTTTCGTGGCCAACCTATGGGGGGGTAAGCCGTCGACGCGCCAGAGCGAAGCGGCGGTGGGTCGGTCGCTTTGAACCGTCTGTTAGCTGTCTGGCTACTGGGTGCGCACATTTGCAAAGGGTACGTTTGCCAAGTAACCGATAGTACTTGTCGGAGTCGATGAGGCTGATACCCATGTAAGCATGTGGCTGAACAGCGTAAATAGATTCTTGTCAGCCTGGTCGATGAAAGCCAATTGGTGCCCCGATGCGACGCGAACAGATAGTTCTGGAAAGGCGTCGATTCTCCAAAGAACACCTTTTCCAAGAATTACCACCAGCTCCACCAGCGACGCGAGGTTGACGGACTGGTTTCTGACGTAATCGATGTACCAATCAGCTACCGTACTCATCTGCGCGGGGCCATCAAATGCCACAATGTATGAAATAGTCTTGTCCGGAACCTTGCCCACCATCATTCCCGCAGAGGCTTGCCTCTGAAGTGACTTGTGAACACTGGATGCTCTGCAGGCGTTTTCAAATTCCTCTTTGGTCAACACAGACTTACTTTCGATGGTGGCCATCACCCCTTCGACCAAATAAGCGCAATCGGTTTGAGAGTAGGAGATCTTTGGCAGATCACGACGGTAAACAACAATATCGACCTGTGGTCGATACGACCCGCGCGGAGGCGCGGGCTGCGAGTTGCAGTCGATGATTTCTCCTTGTCCGATTTCCAACGTTGACGGCAGGTGGGCCGACAAGAAATCTCTAATAAACCATTCCCTGGGGCCACCTCGGAGGTTTGGATGGCCCGCATTCTTTGCGGTCCTGCTCTGTGCGAGCAGAACTTGTTCGATTGCATTTATTGAGAAATGCGTAAGTGAGTGACACTTTTTCTGCTTCTTGCGGTCCAAGCACCCGGAATGGTTACATTCGGGGTACTGATGAAGCACGTAGAGAAGCGCAAGGAGCTGGAGCGACGCCGACGACGCGGGGCGAGGCTGCTGGCTGCCGGAGAGCCGCAAGCGGAGGTCGCACGGCAGGTGGGCGTCTCACGCCAGACAGTGATGCGCTGGGAGAGGCTGCGCCAGCAAGGCGGACTGCAGGCGCTGCGTCGGGCCGAGCACTTCGGGCGCCCGGAGCGGCTGTCCGAATCGCAGCGCGAGGAGCTGGTGCGGTTGCTGAAGGCAGGGTCGCTGGCGGCCGGATTTGCGACGGAGCTGTGGACGCTGCCGCGGATTGCGCGATTGATCGAGGAGAGGTTCTCGGTCTCGATGGTGCCCTCCTCGGTGTGGCGGCTGCTCGGGCGGCTCGGTTGGAGCGTGCAGCGGCCGAGCGGTCAGGCGCGCGAGCGCGACGAACGGGCGATCCGCACCTGGAAAGCCAAGAGGTGGCCCGCGTTAAAAAAATCGCTGCGCGACAAGGCCGAGTAATCGTCTTTATAGACGAGTCGGGTCTGTCCGAGAGACCTTGTCGCGCGAGAACCTGGGCCCCGAAGGGTGAGACGCCGGTGCTGCAGTACCGCTTCAGCTGGAAGCAGCTGTCGGTGATTGCCGGGATCAGCTACTGGCGATTCTACTTTCGCCTGTTTAATGGCTCGATCAAAAGCCCCCAGATCGTCGAATTCCTCAAAGCCCTGCAGGCCACGATCGGCAAAAGGCTGCTGATCATCTGGGACGGTCTGCAGGCCCACCGCTCGAAGCTCGTGCGCGCCCACGTGGAGGCCCAGCGTGGCCGTATCGTGCTCGAGCGTCTGCCGGCCTACGCCCCGGAGATGAACCCCGTCGAATGCATCTGGGGTTACCTCAAGCATCACGCCATGCCCAACTATTGCGCCACGAACTTCATCGACCTGGCCCAGCGCGCTCGGAGGAACCTGCGCTCGATGCAGCGACGTGCCACGCTCGTGACCGCATTCTGGAAACAGGCGGAGCTGTTTTGATATGGTCACGTACTTACGCAAGACTCAATAATATCACATTATAGTGATATCTCGCAAAGAACCTCGGCTGGAGCCTGGCAATGGGATCGGGTACGCGCGCCGGCAGCGTAGAGACGCGAAACCCCGCCTTCAAAGGATCGGCGCCATCATGCCGACGGCGTTCTGAAAGAGACGCCTGTGGAACGGCCACGCGCGCACCGCATCGATGCCAACCGGTCGCGACGC
>JASHVV010000439.1 GCA_030044385.1 Gammaproteobacteria bacterium | reverse complement strand
TGGCGCGAGGCGCTCGCGATCCCGGTCGTCGGAGTGGCGGGCAGCAACGGCAAGACGACGGCCAAGGAGATGACGGCGGCCATCCTCTCGCGTGCCGGAAACACTCTGGCGACGCGCGGCAATCTCAACAACCACATCGGCGTGCCGCTGACCTTGCTGCGGCTCGAGCCCGGACACCGCTTCGCCGTCATCGAGATGGGCGCCAACCGGGCGGGCGAAGTGGCGGAGCTGGTGAAGGTGGCGCGCCCCACGGTGGGGCTCATCACCAACGCGGGCGCGGAGCATCTCGAAGGCTTCGGCAGCCTGGAGGGTGTGGCCCGCGCGGAGGGAGAGACGGTTGCCGGACTTGCGGCCGACGCCACGGCGGTGTTGAACGCCGACGATGAGTTCGTGAGCCTGTGGCGCGGAATGACGGCCGCGCGGGTCGTGACGTTCGGCATCACCAACGCTGCGGACTTCCGCGCGCTGGATCTGCGCACGACCCTCGGCACGGCGGGGTTCTGCACCCAATTCCGCCTCTCGAGCCCGCTCGGGCAGGCGGATGTCGAGCTGCAACTCGGCGGACGACACAACGTCGCGAATGCTCTCGGCGCCGCCGCCGCCGCGGCCGCTGCTGGCGCAACGCTCGAGCAGATCGTCGCCGGCCTCGGCGCGATGCGTCCCGTGCCGGGACGCCTGCAGCTGAAGCAGGCCGCCTGCGGCGCCTGGATCATCGACGATTCCTACAACGCCAACCCGAGCTCGGTGCGCGCGGGGATCGAGGTGCTCGCCTCCCTCGACGGCCGGCGCTGGCTGGTGCTCGGTGATATGGCGGAGCTGGGTGAGTTCGCCACGGACGCGCACGCGCAGGTCGGCGCCTTCGCGCGCGGGCACGGGGTCGAGCGTCTGCTCGCAACCGGCCCGCTGGCGGCGCTCGCCGTGGAGCGCTTCGGCGCCGGCGGCCAGTGGTTCCCGGACACCGAGGCGCTGACGCGCGAGCTGCGGCGCGCGCTCTCCGCCGAGGGCACGGCCGCCACCGTCCGCCTGCTCGTCAAGGGCTCGCGAGTCAACAGGCTGGAGCGCGTGGTGGCGGCTCTGGCGGATAACGGCAACGACAACCCGGACAAACATTAAGTGCTCTACTGGCTCGCACAACGACTGACCGCCTGGCATACGGGCTTCCATGTCTTCTCGTACCTGACTTTCCGCGCCATCCTGGCGACGGTGTCAGCGCTCGCGATCTCCCTCGTCGTGGGGCCGGCCATGATCGAGCGGCTCTCGCGCTACCAGATCGGCCAGGTCGTGCGCGACGATGGCCCCAAGACTCACCTTCCCAAGGCCGGGACGCCGACCATGGGCGGCACGCTCATCCTGGTGACGACGCTCGTGAGCACGCTCCTCTGGGCCGAGCTTTCCAACCGCCTGGTCTGGACGGTGCTCGCGGTGACATTCGCCTACGGCCTCATCGGGTTCTACGACGACTATCTGAAGCTCGTCATACGCAATCCGCGCGGACTCGCCGCGCGTTGGAAGTACCTCTGGCAGTCCGTGGCGGGCCTCGCAACCGCGGCGACGCTCTATTTCACCGCGACCCAGGCTGCGGAGAAGACGCTCTTCCTGCCGTTCGTGAAGACCTTCGCCGCTCCCCTGTCAGCGGCTGCGTTCATCGCGATCGCCTACTTCATGATCGTCGGCATGAGCAACGCCGTGAACCTCACGGACGGGCTCGACGGTCTGGCCATCATGCCGGCCACGCTCGTGTCCGCGGGCCTGGGGATCTTCGCCTACGCGAGCGGCAACCACGTCTTTGCGCACTACCTGCAGATCCCGGAGATTGCCGGGGCCGGGGAGCTCCTGATCTTCTGCTCCGCGCTCGCGGGCGCGGGCCTGGGCTTTCTCTGGTTCAACTCCTACCCCGCGCAGGTGTTCATGGGCGACGTCGGCGCGCTGGCGATCGGCGCGGCCATCGGCGTCATCGCCGTGATCGTCCGCCAGGAGGTGGTGGCGCTCGTCATGGGGGGGATTTTCGTCCTCGAGACCGCCTCGGTCATCCTGCAGGTCGCATCCTTCAAGCTCACCGGCCGGCGCATCTTCCGCATGGCGCCGCTGCACCATCACTTCGAGCTCAAGGGCTGGGCGGAGCCGAAGGTGATCGTGCGCTTCTGGATCATTTCCCTGCTGCTCGTGCTGGCGGGGCTCGCCACTCTCAAGCTGCGATGAGCGCCCCGACCCACAAGCCATCGTCCGCCGTCATCGTCGGCCTCGGTCACACGGGGCTCTCGTGCGCCCGCTATCTGCGCGAGCGCGGCTGGCAACTCGCGGTCACCGACACGCGGCCGGAGCCGCCGCAGCTCGCAGCGCTGCGCGCGCTCGATCCCCGGATCCCGGTGCGGCTCGGCGGGCTCGACGAGCGGCTCCTCGACGACGCGCTGTGCGTGGTGGTCTCGCCCGGCGTGTCGCTGCAGGAGCCCTTCTTCGCCGAGGCGCGGCGCCGCGGCCTCGAGATCGTGGGCGATATCGAGCTCTTTGCGCGTGCCGTGGATGCGCCCGTGGTCGGCATCACCGGGACCAACGGCAAGAGCACGGTGACGACCCTGGTCGGCCGCATGGCGGCGCGGGCGGGCGTGAAGGTGCGGGTCGGCGGCAATCTCGGCGAGCCGGCGCTCGATCTGCTCGCGGCGGCGCACCGCGCGGGGGAGACCGTCGGTCTCTACGTGCTCGAGCTCTCGAGCTACCAGCTCGAGGCGACTCATTCGCTCGATCTCGCAGCGGCGGTGGTCCTCAACGTCACGCCGGACCATCTCGATCGCTATGCCTCCGTGGCGGCCTATGCCGATGCGAAGGCGCGCATCTTCGCGCGCTGCGACACGGCCGTGATCAATCTGGACGATCCGCTGGTCGTCGCGATGCCGCGGCCGGGTCAGCGCACGCTGAGCTTCTCTTTGCGTGCCGAGATCGGCGCCGACTATGCGGTGGCCTTCCGTGAGGGCGGCACGTGGCTGATGCGCGGCAACGAGCCATTGCTGCCGATGGCCGCCATGCGGATCCGCGGTCTGCACAACGCCGCCAACGCGCTGGCGGCACTCGCGCTCGGCGAGGCATTGGGTCTGCCCTTGCTCACCATGCTCGCGGAGCTGCAGGAATTCCCCGGCCTGGATCACCGCACCCAGTGGGTCGCGGAGGTGGCAGGCGTCACCTACATCGACGATTCCAAGGGCACGAACGTCGGCGCGACGATCGCCGCGGTCGCCGGCATGGAGGAGCCGCTGGTCATCATCGCGGGCGGCGAGGGCAAGAATCAGGACTTCGCGCCCCTGGCGGCGGCGTTCCGCGGCAAGGTGCGCCACACGGTGCTCATCGGCCGCGACGCCCGCCTCGTGGGCAACGCGTTGCGCGGAGTCTGCACGACGGAGTACTGCGCCTCGCTCGAGGAAGCGGTGCATGCGGCCGCGGCGGCGGCCCGGGTGGGCGATACCGTGTTGCTCTCGCCCGCCTGCGCCAGCCTGGACATGTTCCGCAACTACGCCCACCGCGGCGCGGTCTTCACCCAGGCGGTGAGGGAGTTGGCCGCATGATGGAAGACAGCCGGCGCGCTCCCGTCAGCCACACGACCCGCGGGCGAGCCGCCGCCGTGCACATCGACAGCGTGACGCTCGCGCTGGTGCTGGCGCTGCTGCTCTTCGGGCTCGTGATGGTGACGTCCGCGTCCATCTCCATCGCGGCCCGCGATACGGGCAATCCGTTCTACTTCCTCGAGCGGCAGGTGTTGACCGCGCTCGCCGGCACCGCGGGCGCGGTGTTCGTCTTCTGCTTCAGGATGGAGCGCTGGGAGCGCCTCGCGCCCGTGCTGCTCGCCGCCGCGGTCGTGATGCTGCTCGCGGTGCTCGTGCCGGGACTCGGGGAAGTGGTGAACGGCGGCCGGCGCTGGCTGCGGCTCGGGGGGCTCAGCTTCCAGGTCTCGGAGCTCGCCCGGGTGCTGGTGTTGGTCTACATCGCGAGCTACGCGGCGCGGCGGCAGGACGAGCTGCGCGAGACTTTCTCCGGCCTGCTCAAGCCGCTGCTGCTCCTGTGCCTGGTGGCGGTGCTGCTCCTCGGCGAGCCCGACTTCGGCGCCGCCACGGTGCTGTTCGCCACCGGTTTCGGCATGCTGTTCCTCGCGGGCGCGCGGCTGCGGTACGTGGTCCTGCTGACCGCGGTGGCCGCTGCCCTGTTCGCGGTGCTCGCCGTCACCTCGGCCTACCGGCTGCGGCGTCTGACGGGGTTCCTCGATCCCTGGGCCAATGCCTACGGCAGCGGCTTTCAGCTCACGCAGTCGCTGATCGCGATCGGGCGCGGCAAATGGCTGGGCGTGGGGCTCGGCAACAGCGTGCAGAAGCTCTTCTACCTGCCCGAGGCGCACACCGACTTCCTGTTCGCGGTGCTCGCCGAGGAGCTGGGGCTCTTCGGGGTGCTGCTCACGCTCGGGCTCTTCGTCGCGCTCATCTGGCGCGCGTTTTATATCGCGCGGCTGGCGTCCCAGGCGGGCCTCGACTTCCAGAGCTATCTCGCCGCGGGTTTCGCGCTCTGGATCGGCATGCAGGCGTTCATCAACATCGGCGTCAACATGGGCGTGCTGCCGACCAAGGGTCTGACGCTGCCCCTGATGAGCTACGGACGCTCGAGCCTCATCGTGACGCTCGCATGGGTGGGCATGCTGCTGCGGGTCTATCACGAGACGATGATGGAGCGGCGCGGCTCGGCCACCCTGGCGCGGGGT
>JASHVV010000438.1 GCA_030044385.1 Gammaproteobacteria bacterium | reverse complement strand
GCGCCGCAGCTGATCGTGGCCGGCTATGGCGGCGTGCTGCTGACGGTTCTCTACATCTGGCGGCGCAATACCTGGGGCAATTTCGTGGCGCACTGGATCGGGGACTGCGGGTTCATTCTGGCGCCCTTCCTGACCGCGCACCACTAGAACTGGCGGTGTCCACGTTGACTGTCCGCAGAGAGATGGCCCCCCGCGGAGATTGTTGACTAGTCAACAAAGACGGGCGGGGGCGACGCGCTCGTGATTCCTATTCGCCGGATTCGACGACTTATGTCCATCATGCTACTATTCGTCATTAATGACGATTTGTCTGGGTTTTTCTGCATAAGTCGTCATTAAAGACGCCTTATGCGCATTACATCCGAGCTAACTAACAGATGCCGCCGTCGCCCAGGTCCTGGGCGAACGAATCAAGCGCTACCGCATCGAAGCCGGCCTGACCCAGGCTACGCTCGCCGAGCGGGCCGGCATCGGCAAGCGCACCCTCGAGCGTGTAGAGGCGGGCCGTGGCGCCGAGCTAGTGACGCTCATCCGGGTCCTGAGAACTTTGGACGTCGTCGACGGTTTCGACAGGCTGCTCCCCGAGTTGCCGCCCAGCCCGATCAAACAACTCGAGCTTCGAGGCAAGCAGCGTCAGCGGGTTTCGCGCCCACGGGGACGGCGCGAAGCGACTGAGCACCCAAACGAGGCCAGGGAAGGCGCGCCAGCGAAGGCGTGGACCTGGGGCGTACCGCCCATCAACAAACCTCCCGCCGCAAAAGGCTCGCGTTCCACCAAGCGGAAGGCGTGACCTCGATTGAGCGAGCCGCCTTGCGGCGGCTCGCTCAATCGAGGGCCCGGGAGCGTTTCACGCCGGGGGTCCGAAAAGATGCGTAGCGTGGGTGATGGCAGCACCCGCCCGCATGGCGGCGGCCACCAGAGCGGCTTCCGCCAGTTGCGCCTCACTGGCTCCGGCTTCACGCGCTTGCTTGTTGTGAATCTCGATGCAATAGGGGCACTGGGTCGTCAGAGCGACCGCAACCGCAATCAGCTGCTTGGTCTGCGCGCTGAGCGCACCTGGCGCGAAGGCCGCTTTGTCGAAGGCCCAGAAGGCTTTGGTCGGGTCGGGTGCGTTCTCGTCGAGCTTTTTCAGCCGGGCGAGATTCTTCATGTCAAACATCGCGATCTCCCGTTCTCTGGAGGGGCGGACACTTTGACCCCGATTCGGCCAGCGGGCCAGCTCGGACTTCAACCGAACCGGGGCTGTCGTTGACGAGTCAGGGGCAGATGCGAAGCTGGTCGGCGACCCTGCTGGCCAGGCTCCAGGGGTCGCCGCGCCCGACGGTGGCATGCGGCGTGCGGCGGCGTGCCCAGGCCTGCTCCATCGCGAACCAGTCGATGGGTTTGGGTGGCGAGCCGTCCGCCATGGCCTTTTCGAGCGACGCGAAGTAGCGCTGCCACCGCGCCGCATAGAGCCCGCTCACCAGGCCGGACAGCTGGCGGTTGGCGTAGTCGTGCAGCCCGCCGTCCACGGAGGCTTCGCGGTCGCCCCAGGCGCTGACGATCAGCTTCTGATCGTACTCGAGCCGTGCAGCCTCCTCGTCGTCGGCCGCAGCCTGGCGTGCCGGCGCAAGCCAGCCACCCAGCAGGAAATGCGGGTTGCTTGCCAGCAGACGGTCGAGGAGGCGCATGTCGTCCATCCACTGGTCCGCGAGCGCTCGGAAGCGACGCGCATCGTGAGCCTCATAGGCGGCTTGCAGCCGCGGCAGCAGGACGCGCGCCTGATTGCTCAGAGCCTGCCGCGCGATATCGACCAAGTCATAGCGGTAGGCACTCGTCTGCCGCAGCGCCGGCGCCACGCGCAGCATCTGACAGAGAGCGTGACCGAAGGGTCGGCCCGCATAGCGCATCGAGTGCGGCGACCAGGTCGTGGCCGAGCGCACATCCAGGCTCGGCTGCGCATCGAACAGGCTGTCCTGCGGTTCCGAGTACTTGCCCGCCGGCATGGCATACGCGGACTTTCCGAGGATGCGCCATGCGGCGATGGCATGCGCGTCGGCGCCGCCGTAACGGCTGACCGCGTAATCCGCAAACCACCGGGTTGCGTCCGCCGGCTGCGCTTTCCAGGCCAGGGAAGTGAAGCGCGCGAAGGCGGCCGGGTCGAGACCGCTGGCTTCCGGCATCCATGCGATACCGGTCACCCGGCTGCCGCTCTTCTCGCGCCAGCGGGTAAACCGTGTCGGCCAGATGCCCGCGTTGGCGCCGAGGGTGCTGTGTCCACCGAAGTTGGGAATCGTCCCGAAGGCGTACGGCGCGCCGTCCCAATCCTTCTCGCGATCCATGCCGTCATAGCGATCGGAAAGGCCGTCGACGATCAGGACGTGCCTGTGGTCGACAGCATCGATCACCGCGGGCAACGGGTTGTGTTGCCAGCCGAGGAGCACCCACCGCGCGCCGGGATGCGCAGTCTGCAGGGCATCCATGATGCGGCGGGCGGCCTCCCCCAGAGGGACATCGCCAGCATTGCCGCCCTCGTGCAGCGGGTCCATCTTGTACATCGTCGTGTCGCCGAAGAGACGACGCTGTTGACGATAGAACTCGGCGGCGATCCGCGGATACAGCGGGTCCCTTGGATCCAACCATCCGGGTCGATCGAGACCATCCCACTTGCCCTGCGGTACGACCCTCACCCCCGGATAGAGCGCGGCAAGACCCTGGGGCACCATGCCCAGGTAGCCGGGGAAAACCGGCGTCATGCCGAGCGCTCGCAGCCGGGCAACGATTTTCCTGGCCAGAGCCGCCCGGCGCGCGAACAGAAGCGGCGACATGTTTCCGCGATAGGACGACAGGTTTTCCAGCAGCCACCACGGCTGATACGTCGGCGCCGGGATCCAATCACGCATCTGCCGGTCGGTGTAGCCGAAGGCGCGGAACGTGCGCCGATACACCTCTTCCGTGCCGATCGGAATGAACACCTCGTTGATCCCGTGCAACGCCAGCTCGTCGATCTTGTGCTCCCAGGCGGCCCAGCCGAGGTAGGCGTTGGAATAACCGTCATCGACGTCGTTGAGCGCATAGCGATCGGGCACGATGGCGCGGCGCTCGATGGCAACCGGCGGCGCCGGGAGTATGGCGGGCAAGCGTGACACACTGTTTCCCGGCCAGCCGATGCTCACGTGCGCCACCTGCTCGAGGTAGGTTTCGATGCCGGTGAGCAGGACGGCCGGCGAGGTGCCGGCGACCACGATGTGTCCCGCCGAGCCGCTGATGCGAAAGCGGTCGGCGCCGCCCCGATTCAAGGCAACGAGCGTGATCTGCGCCTGCCAGCGCGGCAGCAGCCGTTGCAGGGCCGCGCGTGCGGGAGCCATATCGAAAGCTGCCGCGGCAGGCGGCGACGCGCTGGTGTCGAGAACCGGCTCGGCCACGAGGTCGATCCGGGGCGAGGCCACGCCGGCGAGATCGAGCACGATCACGTCATTGCCTCGCGGTCTCAGCCAGGCGCCGGGAACGTAGAGCGTCTGTTGCGGCCCGATGCTCCAGTGACGTCCGAGCGGCCGGCTATTGAGCCAGACGAAGCCCTTGGTCCAGCCCGCCGTGTCGAGGAAGGTATCTCCCGCCATGCTTCCTGACTTCGGGGCGTTGAACCGCCCCCGGTAGAAGCAAGGAGCCGCTCGGCAGGGCTGGCGCGTGAAGCGGAAATCCTCCACGTGATTCAGCGGCAGGGGATAGATCTTCCAGCCGGTGAGCCTGGCGCCGCCCAGCGAGACCGAGCCGACGATCCCCTGGCTCTCACCGCGCAGCTTCGGGCCGAAATTCACCCGGCCCGTGTTCTCCACGAGAATGTCGAGTCTCGCGCCGGCGCGCCCGCGGATCGCGAGCTTCGACTGGCTCAGGCGGCGGTCGAGCGCGCCGGCGAGCCGGCCGCCCACATAGACGCGCGCATAGTCGTGCACGCCCTTGATGACGAGCTCGCCGCCGGCAGCGGCCAGGCGCGTCCGATAGAGGATGTAGCCGTAGGCCTGGCCGACCTCCTCCATGGTCTCGAGGTCACGCGAGACGACCGGCGCCGGCAGGTTGTCCCACAGGGAGGCGGCCTGCGGCAGCGCCACTTCGCCGATGGCCTGGGCTGGCGGTGTGGACGGGACTGGCGGCGGCGTCACGCCCGTTGCCTTGGCGATGGCCGCACGCAAGGCAAAGTATTTGACGGTCGGCCGGCCGCTCTCGTCGAGGGGAGCGTCGTAGTCGTAGCTGGTCACGGTCGGCTCGTAGCCGCCGTTCCAGTTGGCGCCGTTCATCCAACCGAAGCTGGTCCCGCCGTTGAACATGTAGATGCTGAGCGAATAGCCCTGATCCAGCATCCAGGTGATGTCGGAAACCTCCTGCCCCAGGTTGCCGGTATGATGGCGCTCGCCCCAGTGATCGAACCAACCGGCCCAGTACTCGCCGTTCATGAACGGGCCCTGCGGACGGAGCTTGCGCAGCTTGGCGAACTCGCCCTGCGCGTCGCCTTCGCCGAAGTTGATGGCCACCGGCAGCTCCGGGAGCGACCCTGATGGAACCTCGTCGGCGCCGTCGGCGGTGTAGAGCAGGCTGTCGCCGAATCCGGCCCCGATCAGGGCGCGCTTGATCGCCTCCATGTAGGCATGGTCGTCGCCGAAGCTGCCGTATTCATTCTCGACCTGCACGGCGATGATCGGGCCGCCGTGCGTGTACTGCAGCGGCGCCAGCTCCTTCCCGAGGCGATCCAGCCAGCGCACGGCCGGCCCCATGAACTTCGGGTCGCGGCTGCGCACCACCGTCGTGGGATCCCGCAGCAGCCAGGCCGGGAAGCCGCCGAAGTCCCATTCGGCGCAGACGTAAGGGCCCGGACGCAGAATCACGTAGAGCCCCTCGGCCTGAGCGTCGCGGACGAACTGCGCAACATCGTCCTGGCCACTGAAGTCGTACTTCCCGGGCGCAGGCTCGTGCACGTTCCA
>JASHVV010000437.1 GCA_030044385.1 Gammaproteobacteria bacterium | reverse complement strand
CGCGACTTCGACGTGCTGGTGACGGAGAACATGTTCGGCGACATCCTCACGGACGAGGCGTCCATGCTGGCAGGCTCGCTCGGGCTGTTGCCGTCGGCCTCGCTGGGTGAAGGCACGCGCGGGCTCTACGAGCCGATCCATGGCTCCGCGCCGGATATCGCGGGCCAGGGGATCGCCAATCCCTGCGGAACCCTCCTGAGCGTCGCCCTCCTCCTCAGGCATTCGCTCGGCCTCGAGGCGGAGGCGGCCGCGCTGGAGCGGGCCGTGTCGGACGCCATTGGGCAGGGCGCACGAACCCCGGACATTGCCGCCAGCGGTGACCGCGCCCTTGCGACCGACCGATTCGCGGACGCCGTGCTGAGCAGGATTCGCAGATAACGCGCCCGTGCTGCTCTCAGCAGGCCGCGGCGAGCGCTTCCGTCCGATGTGGCAGGACGCGCGCGGCGCGCTCCAGGCCCGCTGCGAGATCTGCACGCAGATCCTCGAACGACTCGATACCGACCGATAGGCGGATGAGGCCGTCGACCAGGCCGGCCTTGAGCCGGGCAGCCGGGTCCATGGCCGCATGGGTCATGGTCGCCGGATGGGCGACCAGGCTCTCGACACCGCCCAGGGACTCGGCCAGCGAGAAGCAGGTCAGATCGGAGCAGAAAGCCCTGACCGCCTCGTGTCCTCCCTCGAGCTCCAGAGTGACGATCGCGCCGTAGCCGCGCTGCTGGCGGCGGGCGATCTCGTGTCCGGGGTGGCTCGGGAGGCCGGGAAAGTACACGCGCCTGACACCGGGCTGCTCGACCAGCCATGCGGCGAGCGCGACCGAGTTGCGGCCGTGATGCTCGAGGCGCGCGTGCAGGGTGCGCAAGCCCCTCAGTGTCAGATAGCTGTCGAAGGGAGCGCCGGTGATCCCCAGACAGTTGGCCCACCAGATGAGCTGCTCGTGCTGCTCCCGGGTACGGGCCACCACGGCGCCGCCCACCACGTCGCTGTGGCCGTTCAGGTATTTGGTCGTCGAGTGGACGACGAGGTCGGCCCCCAGCGTGAGCGGCTGCTGCCAGGCAGGAGAAAGGAACGTATTGTCGACGGCCACGAGCGCCCCGGCCGCGTGGCCCAGCGCCGCGAACTGCTCGATGTCGGTGATGCGCAGCAGCGGATTGCTCGGCGTCTCGATCCAGAGCAGCGCCGCGGGCCTCGCCAGGGCGGCCTTCACCGCCGCGAGATCGCCGAAGTCGACAAACTCGACCTCCCGCTCGCCCCGCTTGCTCCAGGCCTCGAACAGCCGGTACGTCCCGCCGTAGCAGTCGTGGGGCGCCACGATGCGCGCGCCGGCCGGAATCAGATAACCCACCAGGGTGACCGCGGCCATTCCAGTCGCGGTGACGACGGCGCCGGCGCCCAACTCGAGCTCGGCGATCGCCTCGCCGAGAAGATCGCGCGTCGGATTGCCGGAGCGCGTGTAGTCGTAACGGCGCTTCTCGCCGAAGCCGCGGAACGCGAACGTGGAGGTGAGATGGATCGGCGGCACCACGGCGCCGGTGGCGTCGTCGCATTCGAGGCCCGCGCGCACCGTCTGGGTGACCTGATCGGGGGCGTGGCGGCGTGTCAGCTTGCTCATGGGCAGTGGATCTCCAACGCCGCGGCGAAGACGCCGCGAAGCTGCTGTGATTCTTTGAGAAAGGCGTCATGCCCGTAGATCGAGGAGATCTCGTGGAAGCGGCCGGCGCCGAGGCGCGCGACCATCCCGCGGACGTCCGCCACCGGGACCAGCTGGTCCTCGCGCACGGCGACCGCGACCGTCGGCGCGAAGATGCGGCTCGCGTCCACACGGTGCAGATCGATCGACTCCGACAGGCAGAGAAAGGACTCGGGCCGATGGCGCGCCGCGTAATCGCTGCCGCGCGCCATGAGATAACGCTCGACGGGAAACACGAACCGGTCGGACTCGAGCGCGGGCGGGCCGGCGAAGCGTGCCCCGAGCTCCTCGCAACTGCGGTAGGTCGACATGGCGAGCGCCCGCGCCAGCTTGAGGCCGTCGGCGGCACGGCCGCTGGCGAGCCCGATGCGCACGATCTCGCGCTGCACGCTGCGCCAGGCAGTGGCGAGCGGGTGCGGCCGGTCCGCCGCGCAGAGCACGATCAGCCGCCCGGCCCGCTCCGGATACCGCTCGCCGAAAGCGAGCGCCACCATGCCGCCGTAGGAGCCGCCGGCGAGCGCGCGCAGCGCCTTGATGCCGAGGTGATTGAGCAGGCGCAGCAGCAGCTCGGCCTGGTCGTAGCTCGAGACGCTGGGGAAAGTCTCCGCATCCCGCGGCCCGGTGGTCTCGCCGCTGCCGCCCAGGTAATCGAAGCTCAGAACACGGAGCCTGTGGGTATCGAGCGGCCGGCCCGGGCCGGCGAGCTCCGGCCACCAGCCATCGCCGAGGCAGACGCGGCGGCTCGCGGATATGCCGCCGAGGGCGCACACGACGGGAGCGTTGGCGGGGCCGACCAGGCGCCAGGCGACACGGACGCCGCTCAGACGGCCGCCGTGGTAGAGAGCCATCTCGCCCGGGATCTCGAGCACGCCCTCGCGCACCGCCGGATCGGCGGTGGGCAGGATGGGCGCAGTCACCCGGACCGGCTCGGCAATGGCGTTCATCAGAAGGCTCCGCATTCCTCTGGCTCGGTCTCACCAAGCCCTCCTGCGGAGCGCCCGCCGGAGAAACCGGCAGGTTGTCGCGTCCATCCCCGTCACGCCAAAGGCTGGCGCGACAAGGCTACGCAGACCGCTCATCTGTCGTCCGGCTGCGTGCGCCTGGGCGCGGCGCGGCTCGGATCGCAGGAGTTGGCACCTTTCCAGGATGGTTAGTCCTGGCGGTTGCCCCGGCGTCTAAGGGCCTAATCCCTCAGCCGGTCTCGATGAGTTCCCGGCAGTGTAGGTGCGGACCTGCAGGGCGTCAAGTGACAGCGGCACGGGGCTGGCGCGCGCGCCGTCTTCATGGTAATGTACTAGCGCGCTATTACATTGGGACAGCATGAAAACCCACCGCAGCCTCACCCCCCGCCAGGAGGCGCTCGCCGAGCGCAACCTCTACGCCGCCATCGCCACTCTGCGCAGCGCCGAGGAGGTCCGGGCGTTCTTCCGCGATCTCTGCACGCCGGCGGAGCTGCAGGCGATGGCGGACCGCTGGGCCGTGGTGGACTACCTCGGACGCGGCCTGCCGTACCGCGAGATCCACCGCCTGACCGGTGTCAGTGTGACGACCATCGGCCGGGTGGCGCGCTTCCTCGCCGCCGGCAATGGCGGCTATGCGCTCGCCACGTCCAGGCTGGACAAGTCGCGTCCGCAGATGGAGGCTCCGCGCCATGGATGAGTTGCGCCTGAAGCTCGCCATCCAGAAATCCGGCCGGCTGACCGAGCCTTCGCTCGACCTGCTGGTGCGCTGCGGCCTGAAGATCTCCCGCGGCAAGGACCAGCTGATGGCCTACGGCGAGAACATGCCGCTCGACGTGCTCTTCGTACGCGACGATGACATCCCCGATCTGGTGCAGGAGGACGTCTGCGATCTGGGACTCGTCGGCCTCAACGTGCTGGAGGAGAAGCGGCTGGAGCTCGCCTCCCGCGGCCACGCCGCGCGCTTCCAGCAGGTGCGCACGCTCGATTTCGGCCGCTGCCGCCTCGCCCTCGCGGTGCCGGACGGCGCCTCGTTCGAGGGGCCGAGCTCGCTGCGCGGCAAGCGCATTGCGACCACGTATCCCTATCTTCTCGAGAAGTATCTGCGCGAGCGCGACGTCTGCGCGGAGATCGTGACGCTTTCCGGCGCCGTCGAGATCGCTCCCCGCCTCGGCCGCGCCGATCTCATTTGCGACCTCGTCTCCACCGGATCGACGCTGCAGGCCAACCATCTGCGCGAGGTGGAAACGGTGCTCGAGAGCCATGCCGTGCTCATCCGCACCCCGCTCGACCTGCCGCCGCTGAAGGACGAATGGGTGCAGCGGCTGCTCATGCGCATCGACGGCGTGCAGCAGGTCCGCGAGAGCAAGTACATCATGCTGCATGCGCCGCGCTCGGCGCTCGGGGAGATCCGCAAGCTCCTGCCGGGCAGCGAGTCGCCCACCATCATTCCGCTCGAGGGCTTCCCCGACCGGGTGGCCATCCACGCGGTCTGCCGCGAGAACGTGTTCTGGGAGACGCTGGAGAGCCTGAAGAAGGCCGGCGCCAGCGCGCTTCTGGTGCTCCCGGTCGAGAAGATGCTGGCCTGAGCCATGCGCATCCTCGACTGGAAAACGCTCTCCGCCGGCGAGCGCCGCGCGGCGCTCGCGCGGCCCGTGCAGGCGGCGCGGAACGACGTTGAGACGATCGCGCGCGAAGTGATCGCCAACGTGCGCGCGGGCGGGGATGAGGCGGTGCGCGCCTATACCCGCCGCTTCGACGGCGCGGAGCTGCAGAGCCTGGCCGTGAGTGCCGAGGAATTCACGCAGGCGGAGCGCGCGCTGAGCCCCGAGCAGCAGTCGGCGCTCGAGCGCGCGATCGACAACGTGGAGCGCTTTCATCGCGCGCAGACGCCCGACAGCCTGACGGTGGAGACGATGCCCGGTGTGCGCTGCGAGCGCGTCATCCGGCCGATCTCGGCCGTCGGACTCTACGTTCCCGCGGGTTCCGCCCCCCTGCCCTCCGCCGTGGTCATGCTGGCCGTGCCGGCACGCATCGCCGGCTGCCCGAGGCGCGTGCTCTGCACCCCGCCGGGACGGGACGGCCGCGCTCATCCGGCCGTGCTCGTCGCGGCCAGGCTCTGCGGCATCGAGACCCTGTTCAAGGTGGGCGGCGCACAGGCCATTGCCGCCATGGCTTACGGCACCGAGACGCTGCCCAAAGTCGACAAGATCTTCGGACCGGGCAACGCCTGGGTGACGGCCGCCAAGCAAGCCGTCGCGGCGGATCCGGCCGGCGCGGCCTGCGACATGCCGGCCGGCCCGTCGGAGGTGCTCGTGATCGCCGACGAGAGCGCGCGCGCGGACTTCGTCGCCGCGGACCTGCTCGCGCAGGCCGAGCACGACCCCCAGGCCCAGGCCATTCTGGTGACCCCGAGCCCCACGCTCGCCGCAGCGGTTGCCGCCGCGGTGGCGAGCCAGACACGGGCGCTCTCGCGCCGCGCGATCCTCGCGCAATCTCTCGCCGGCAGCCGCTGCATCGTCGTCGGGGATCTCGAGAGCGCGCTCGATGTGGCCAACGAGTACGCCGCCGAGCACCTGATCCTCGAGGTGCGCGAGCCGCGCCGCTGGCTCGAGAAAGTCGCGAGCGCGGGCTCCGTGTTTCTCGGCGCCTGGTCGCCGGAGCCGATGGGCGATTACTGCTCCGGCACCAACCACGTGTTGCCGACGTATGGCTATGCGCGCGCCTACAGCGGCCTCTCGGTGCTCGATTTCGTCAAGCGGATCACCGTGCAGGAGCTCTCGCCCGCGGGCCTGCGCGCGCTGGGCCCGGTCGCCGTCTCCCTGGCGCGGCTCGAGGGCCTCGACGCGCACGCCGGCGCCGTCACGCGCCGGCTCGCCGCCATAGCCAATGATGAGGCCAATGATGACGCCGCGGCGCCGCCGGCGGGGAGCGGCGCATGAGTTGGGTCAACGAGCTCGCGCGACCCGAGATCGTGGCGCTCAAGCCCTACGAGCATGCTTCCTGGGAGCCGAGCCTCGAGCGGCTGCATGCGAACGAGCTGCCCTGGCGCGGCGCGGACGACGACTCGGACGCCGGGCTCAACCGCTATCCGGAGCCGCAGCCACGCGCGCTCGTCGAGCGCCTGGCGCAGATCTATTCCGTGCCTTCCGCCTGCGTCCTCGTGGGACGCGGCAGCGACGAGGCGATCGACCTTCTGACCCGGGGCTTCTGCCGCGCCGGCCGCGACGCGATCCTGGTGTGCCCGCCGACTTTCGGCATGTATTCGGTCTGCGCCCGCATCCAGGGAGCGGAGGTCGTGCAGGTGCCGCTCCGCGCGGCGGACGGATTCGCTCTCGACGCCGACGCGGTGCTGGACCGTTGCGTCCCGGGCGTCAAGCTGCTCTTTCTCTGCTCGCCCAACAACCCCACGGGCAACCTGCTCGATGAAGCGAAGATGGTGCGCCTCGCCGGCCGGCTGGCCGGGCGCGCGCTGGTGGTCGTCGACGAAGCGTACCTCGAGTTCGCGGATCGTCCGAGCCTCGCCCGCCGGATCGCGGAGCTGCCCAACCTCGCGATCCTGCGCACCCTGTCGAAAGCCTATGGGCTGGCGGGCGCGCGCTGCGGAGCGCTCATCGCCGACCCGCAGGTCATCGCTCTGCTGCGCAAGGTCATCCCGCCGTACGCCATCACGCAGTTGACTCTGGAGGCGGTGCTCCGCCGCCTGACGCCCGCGGCACTCGCCGACTCGCGTGCGCGGCTGACGGTGCTCCTGGCGGAGCGCCAGCGCCTGTTGACGGCATTGCCGCGACTGCAGCGCATCACCCGGGTCTGGCCCACCGATGCCAACTTCGTGCTCGCCGAATTCGACGATGCCGGCGCGGCACTGGCCCTCGGCCGCGACGCAGGCCTTCTGGTTCGCGATGCCCGCGGATACCCGGGACTCGGACGCGCTCTGCGCATCACGGTCGGAACCCCGGAGCAGAACAGCCGGCTGCTGGAGGCCTGGGGATGACCCGTTCCGCGGCGACGCTCTTCATCGATCGCGACGGCACTCTGGTGGAGGAGCCGCCCGACGAGCAGGTCGACTCACTGGAGAAGGTCCGGTTCATGCCCGGGGTATTCGCCGCGCTGGCGGACCTCACGCGGCACGGCTATCGCCTGGTGATGGTCACCAACCAGGACGGGCTCGGGACCGACTCCTTCCCGCAGGCGGCGTTCGCGGGCCCGCAACAGTTCATTCTCGAGACGCTGCGCAGCCAAGGGATCGCGTTCGACGCGGTCTTCGTCTGCCCGCATCGCAGGACCGACGGCTGCGGCTGCCGCAAGCCCGCGACCGGGCTGGTGGAGGAATACGTTCGCGCGAGCGGCGTGGATCTCTCCCGCAGCGCAGTCATCGGCGATCGCGATACGGACCTCGAGTTCGCCGCCAACCTGGGCGTGCGCGGGGTGCGCGTGCGGCGGGACGGGACGGCCGATGAGTGTTGGGCCGCGGCGGTGGGGACCCTCACGGCGCGCCGCGCGCAAGTCAGCCGGCGCACGCGCGAGACCGACATCGACGTCCGCGTCGATCTCGACAGCGCAGCGCCGATCCGCATCGCCACGGGCATCGGCTTCTTCGACCACATGCTGGAGCAGCTCGCGAAGCACGGCGGTTTCGCTCTCGAGCTCACCTGCAAGGGTGATCTCGAGATCGACGAGCACCACACGGTGGAGGATTGCGCGCTGGCGCTCGGGGAAGCCCTGCGCCGCGCGCTGGGATCGAAGGTGGGCATCGCCCGCTACGGGTTCCTCCTGCCGATGGACGAGGCGCAGGCACAGGTCGCGATCGATCTTTCCGGTCGCGCCTACGCGCAGTTCTCCGGACGCTTCAACCGGGAGTCCGTGGGCGGGCTGCCGACGGAGCTGGTGCCGCACTTCTTCCGCTCGCTGGCGGAATCCCTTGGCGCGGCGATCCACGTCAGCGTGACCGGCGAGAACAGCCACCACATGATCGAGGGCTGCTTCAAGGGCGTGGGCCGGGCACTGCGCCAGGCGCTGCGGCGCGAGAGCCAGGAGCTGCCGAGCACGAAGGGCGTGCTGTGATGGAAGCGGTGATCATCGACAGCGGCGGCGCCAACCTCGCCTCGCTGCAATTCGCGCTCGAGCGCCTCGGCGCCCACGCGACCGTGACCGCCGACGCGCGCGCGATCGCGGCCGCGCCGAGGGTCGTGTTGCCGGGCGTGGGATCGGCGGCGGATGCGATGCAGAGACTGCGGCGCTCGGGCCTTGCGGACCTGCTGCCGGGGCTGCGCCAGCCGGTGCTCGGCATCTGCCTGGGCATGCAGCTCCTCTTCGAGCGCTCGGCGGAGGGGACGACCGAGTGCCTGGGCATCCTGCCGGGCACGGTGCGGCGGCTCACGCCGGCCCCGGGACGCCCGGTGCCGCACATGGGCTGGAATCAGCTGGCCGACGCGCGCGCGGATCCGCTGCTCGAGGGGATCGGGCCGGGCGAGTATTTCTATTTCGTGCACGGCTACGCGGCGCCGAAGTCCGCAGTCACGCTTGCCCACGTCGATTACGGCGAAGCGGTCTCGGCGGTCGTCCGGCGCAATAATTTCTGGGGCACGCAGTTTCATCCGGAGCGGTCCGCGTCCGCCGGCGCGCGGCTGCTCGGCAATTTTCTCGGACTGACCTCGGCATAGGAGAGCATTGGGACGATGTTGTTGATTCCTGCCATCGACTTGCGCGGCGGACGCTGTGTTCGCCTGTACCAGGGAAATTTCGGCGCCGAGACTCGGTATGACTACTCGCCGCGCGCGCTCCTGGAGAAGTATCGGGTGCTGGGCGCATCCTGGGTGCACATCGTCGACCTCGACGGCGCACGCGACGGCGTGCTGGCCAACCGCGAGGTCATTGCCGATCTGGCCGCACAGCGGGGCCTGAAGCTGCAGGTCGGCGGCGGCATCCGCTCGCCGGAAGTCATCGAGGACCTGATCTCGAGCGGCATCGAGCGGGTCGTGGTCGGCAGCGCCGCCGTGGAAAGGCCGGACGAGGTCATCGACTGGACCAGCCGGTTCGGAGCCGACCGCATCTGCCTCGCGCTCGATGTCAGATACAACGAGCGCGGGGAGCCCCAGGTGCGCACGCGCGGCTGGCAGGCCGGCACCGCGATCTCGCTCTGGGAGGCCATCGCCCTCTACCCGGCCGCGGGAGTCCGCCACGTTCTGTGTACCGACATCGAGCGCGACGGCGCGCTCACCGGACCGCATCTCGATCTCTACCGCGACGCCGTCGCGCGATTCCCGCGCATCGCCTGGCAGGCGTCGGGCGGGGTCCGGGATGCAGCCGATCTCGCGGCGCTCGCCCGTATCGGCGTCGCCGGAGCCGTGAGCGGCAAAGCGCTGCTCGAAGAGCGCATCAGACCCGAGGAGCTGCGACCATTCTTTCCCGACGCATCATTCCCTGCCTCGACGTCCGCGACGGCCAGGTCGTAAAGGGAGTGCGCTTCCGCGACCACCGGGTCGTGGGCGACATCATGGAGCTCGCCTCGCGCTACCGCGACGAGGGCGCGGACGAGCTCGTCTTCTACGACATCACGGCGAGTCCCGAGCGCCGCTCCGTGGACCGCGGCTGGGTACGCCGGGTGGCGCGGGTACTCGACATTCCGTTCTGCGTGGCGGGCGGCATCCGCTCGGTGGCCGACGCCGAGGAAATCCTCAACGCCGGCGCGGAGAAGGTGTCGATCAACTCGCCGGCGCTGGCCGAGCCGGAGCTCATCGGCGCGCTGAGCCGGCGCTTCGGCTCCCAGTGCGTGGTGGTCGGCATCGACAGCCAGCTGACGAGTGACGGTTACCGCGCCTATCAGTTCACCGGCGACCCCGAGCGCACCCGCGAGTCCGGCCGCGACGTCCTCGCCTGGGTGCGCGAGGTCCAGGAGCGCGGCGCGGGCGAGATCGTCCTCAACTGCATGGGCAGCGACGGCGTGCGGCGCGGATATGACCTCGAGCAGCTCCGGGCCGTCCGGGAAATCTGCGACGTGCCCCTGGTCGCCTCGGGCGGCGCGGGCGCGATCGAGCATTTCACCGCGGTCTTCCGGCAAGCCGGCGTCGATGCCGCGCTCGCCGCGAGCGTCTTTCACACCGGCGCCATCGCCATTCCCGACCTCAAGCGGGCGCTGCGCGCCGCGGCCATCGAGATCCGACCATGACCCCGACGACCCCTGCCACCGCCCCGCTCGAGATCGCCGACGTGGCCGGCCTCGACTTCGACAAGACCGGCGGCCTCCTGCCCGCGATCGTCCAGCACGCGGAGAGCGGCGCCGTCCTGATGTTGGGTTACATGAATCCGGAGGCGCTGCGCGAGACACTGGCGCGGCGCCGCGTCGTCTTCTTCAGCCGCAGCCGCCGGCGCCTGTGGGAAAAAGGCGAGACCTCCGGCCACACCCTGCGGCTCGCCGCGGTGCGCGCCGACTGCGATCGCGACGCTCTGTTGGTGACGGCCGTCCCCGCCGGCCCGGTCTGCCATCTCGGCACCGCCACCTGCTTCGGCGCTGAGCCGCCGGCGCCGCCCTCCCGGCTCGCCTTTCTCGGCACGCTCGAGCAGGTGATCGCGCAACGCATCGCCGACCGTCCGGAGGGCAGCTACACGGCGCGCCTCCATGCCCAGGGACCCAAGCGCATCGCGCAGAAAGTCGGCGAAGAAGGGTTGGAAGTTGCTCTGGCCGCGGTGGCGGAGACGGACGACAAGGTGATTGCGGAATCGGCCGACCTCCTCTACCACCTGCTGCTGCTGCTCGGGAGTCGCGGCCTGCGGCTCGACCAGGTCGTGGCGGAGCTCGAGTCCCGGCACGCGTAGGCTCCGCCACCCGCGGCGGCGGTTGCCGTGAGCCGTCACTGCGGCGAGAGACTGACCGCCTTCTCCTCGGCCACGTAGGCCTCGTCGTTGCGTCCCTGCGCGCGCAGCGCCGCCGCGATCAGCTCCCACGCCTGCGCCTGCGCCTGCGCATCTCCGGTCGCGAGATAGAGCGCCTTGCGGCCCATGCCGTAAGCCTGCGCCGGATTGCCGGCGAGAATGTTCTCCCGCCCGAGCTCGATCCACACCAGAGGATTGTGCGGCTCGATG
>JASHVV010000005.1 GCA_030044385.1 Gammaproteobacteria bacterium | reverse complement strand
GCGCAGCCGCCCGGCAGGGAGACGTCGGCCCGACCGTAGCGGGCCACGAGCGGTCCCAGGACCAGGATCGACGCCCGCATGGTCTTGACCAGCTCATAGGGCGCGAAGCAGTCCTTCACCGTGGTCGCGTCGACCTCGATGCGCATGCGCTCGTCCACGGTGACCGTTGCGCCCATGCCTCCCAGCAGCTCGACGGTGGTGGTGACGTCCTTGAGGTGGGGAACGTTGCCAACCACCACCGGGCCATCGGCCAGCAGCGCGCCGGCAAGGATGGGCAGCGTGGCGTTCTTGGCACCGGAGATGCGTACTTCGCCCTGGAGAGGCGTGCCTCCCTGGATCTGCAGCCTGTCCATGGTCACTCCCGCCCGGATTCGGCCGGCGTCAGCGCCTCGATCGAGAGGGCGTGAATCTCACGGCCCATGCGCTCGCCGAGGGTCTGGTAGACCAGCTGGTGGCGGGCGACGCCGCGCTTGCCGGCGAACTGCTCGGCCACGATGCGCGCCTGGAAATGGGTGTCGTCATCCGACTGCACCCGGACTTCGGCTCCGGGCAGGCCGGCGCGGATCAGCCGCGCAATCTCCGTTGGACTCATGGGTCGGATATTATCACCGCCCGTCATGAGCTCCGCCGCCGCCTCCGCCGATACCGACCGCCTGCTGGCCGCCGCCCGCCGCGCCCTCGCCATCGAGGCGCGCGCCGTCGAGTCGCTCGTCGCCCGGCTGGATGAGCGCTTTGCCGCCGCCTGCCGGGTGTGCCTGGAATGCCGGGGCCGGGTGGTCGTCACCGGCATGGGGAAGTCCGGCCATGTCGCGCGCAAGGTCGCCGCGACGCTCGCCAGCACCGGGACGCCGGCCTTTTTCCTGCACCCTGCCGAGGCCAGTCATGGCGACCTCGGCATGATCACGCGCGGGGACGCGGCGCTGGCGCTCTCGAACTCCGGCGAGACCCCGGAGCTGCTGCTGCTCCTGCCGCACCTCAAGCGCCTCGCGGTGCCGCTGATCGTGATGGCCGGCAAGACGGACTCGACTCTGGGCCGGGCGGCCACCGTGGCGATCGATGTCAGCGTGCCTGAGGAAGCCTGTCCGCTCAACCTGGCGCCCACCGCCAGCACGACCGCAACGCTGGCGATGGGCGATGCCCTGGCGGTCGCGGTGCTCGAGGCGCGCGGCTTCACGAAGCAGGACTTCGCGCGCTCGCACCCCGGCGGGACTCTGGGACGACAGCTTCTGCTGCATGTCGAGCAGATCATGCGCACCGGCGAGGCGATCCCGCGCGTCGGCCCGCGCGCCCGGCTGGGCGAGGGACTGCTCGAGATGTCCCGCAAGGGCCTGGGCATGACCGTCGTCGTGGACGACGACAACAGAATTCTCGGCGTCTTCACGGACGGTGACCTGCGCCGTGCGCTCGATCGTCAGATCGATGTCCACGCCGCCGCCATGAGCGAGGTGATGACCTCACCCTGCAAGACCATTTCCCCGCAGGAGCTCGCGGCCGAGGCGGTGCATCTGATGGAGGTTCATCGCATCACGGCCCTCCCGGTCGCCGATGAGCAGGCCCGCCTGGTCGGGGCGCTCAACGTACATGACCTCTTCCGGGCTGGAGTCGTGTGAGCGCCGCGACCACGGGCCCGCGGGCCGACGCCGCCGCGCGAGTGCGCCTCCTGGTGCTCGACGTCGACGGAGTGTTGACGGACGGACGCCTCTACTACGGAGTGCGCGGCGAGACACTGAAAGTCTTCCACGTCCGCGACGGGCTGGGCGTGAAGCGGCTGGCGGCCGCCGGGGTCACGGTAGCCGTCATCTCGGGACGACGGTCCGTCATGACGGGCCGCAGGTGTCGCGAGCTCGGCATCCGCCACGTGTTTCAGGGCGTCGAGGACAAGCTCCCCGCGTTTCATCGGTTGCGCGAGCGGCTGGGACTGGCGTGCGGCGTCTGCGCATGCGTGGGTGACGACTTACCGGATATTCCCCTGATGCGAGAGGTTGGCCTGGCATTCGCCGTTGCGGACGCACATCCTCAGGCGCGCCGTGAGGCACAAATCGTTACAACTCTCCCCGGCGGTCAGGGCGCCGTTCGCGAGGTTTGCGATTATCTTCTCGATGGGCGTGGACAGGCCGAAGCGGCGACGTGATTTACCGGATCTTCTTTTTTCTGGCCATCGCCGCGGTGTTCGTGGCATCGCTGCTGCTGTCCCGACAGCAGGGCGGCGCTCCGGCATCGGCCACGGTACAGCAGACGGGGTGGGAGCAGGGGTATTCGGCCCAGAATGCGCGCCTCGTGCAGACGGGGCTCGACGGCCAGCCGCTCTATACACTCAACGCCGCCACCATCCAGCAGCAGCCGAACGAGGATCAGGTGCAGCTCACCCAGGTGCAGATGAGCTTTCACGACCAGAGCGGCAATGCATGGACCGCGACCGCCGATCGCGGCGAGCTCGAGCGGACGGCGCAACAGGTGGAGCTCTCCGGCAACGTGCACGTTGCGGGCGCCTTTCGCAACGGGCAGAGTCCGGCACAGATCAGCAGTGATGCGCTTTCCGTGGACCTGAATACCGACATCGTGACGACGAGGGACCGGGTGACGCTCCTCTGGTCGGGGCTGGTGCTGGGCGCAACCGGTTTGGAGGCGAATTTGAAGGACCAGCGGGTGCATTTAGAATCCGCCGTGCATGCAACGTTTTCGAAGTGACGTCCTGATGCTAGGGCTCGCCCTGGCGGCGCGCGCCGCCGCCGCGCCCGCCGTCGGGACGGCGACCAGGCCGCCGCCCCTGTTCAATCCGCAGGCGCAGGTCACGGTCGATGCCGACTCATCGGAGCTGGACACCAAGTCCGGCAAGGTGCATCTGATCGGAAACGTGGTGGTCTCGGAGGGCAGCACGCGGGTGCGCGCCGACCGTGCCGACACCACCTGCCTCGCCCAGGGCGCCTCCCCCGCCACGCAGTGCGCCAACAGCCGCTGGACTTTCCAGGGTAACGTCCGCATCGACGCGCCGCCGCGCGGCAACCTGCAATCGGATCAGGCGATCGTGGAGATCCGCGACAACCGCATCGCGCGCGCGACCATCATCGGCAATCCGGCGGTATTCGAGCAGCAGCGCGCGGATGCTCTGGGCATGACACGGGGCCACGCCGATGAGATCGTCTACGACGTCGTCGCGGGAACGGTGACGCTCACCAAGGACGCGTTGCTGTCGCTGTCGGGCGGCAGCAACGACATCACCAGCCAGGTGATCGTTTACGACATCCGCACGGAGAGCGTGCAGGCGACTTCTCCGGGCGCCCAGCGCGTGCACATCACGCTGACGCCGCAGTCGCTGCCGAAGCATGGCCCGAAAGCCGGCCCGAAGGCCGGCCCGAAACCCGACAAGGGCGCGGCCACCCCCCCGCTCCCTCCCCCCGGCCACCCATGACCGCCCTGCGCGCGAGCGGGCTCGCGAAGAGCTACCAGTCCCGCAAGGTCGTCAGCAATCTCAGCCTCGAGGTGGCGAACGGCGAGGTGGTGGGCCTGCTGGGCCCCAACGGCGCGGGCAAGACAACCGCGTTCTACATGATCGTCGGGCTGGTGCGCTGCGATGCCGGCCGCATCGAGCTCGGGGACACGGACCTCACACTCCTGCCGATGCACCGCCGGGCGCAGCTCGGGCTCGGGTATCTGCCGCAGGAGGCTTCCGTGTTCCGCAAGCTCTCGGTGGAGGACAACGTGCTCGCCATCCTGGAGACGCGGCGCGATCTCGAGCGGGCGGCGCGCGAGCAGCGCCTGGAGGAGCTGCTCGAGGAGCTGCGCATCGGACACGTGCGCCGCAGCCTCGGGCAGTCGCTCTCGGGCGGCGAGCGGCGACGCGTGGAAATCGCGCGGGCGCTGGCCGCCGAGCCGCGCTTCATGCTGCTCGATGAGCCCTTCGCCGGTGTCGACCCGCTATCGGTGCTGGACATCCAGCGCATCATCCGCGAGCTGACCAGCCGGGGCATCGGCGTGCTGATCACCGACCACAATGTGCGCGAGACCCTGGGGGTCTGCGGGCGGGCTTATATCGTCAACCAGGGCACCGTGATCGCTCAAGGAACTGCGGAAGAAATCCTTGCCAACCCCCAAGTGCGTGAGGTGTACTTGGGCGAGTCTTTCAGGCTTTAGAGAGGCCTCGACTTTTCCGATCACCCGGTGCTCGGAAGCGCTGATAAAATGCGTAAGATCATAGACTTATCTCTTGAAAGGCCTGAGGCCGCCCCCGTGCCCGCATGCTGAAACCCTCCCTGCAGCTCAAGCTGGGTCAGCAACTGACGATGACCCCGCAGCTGCAGCAGGCGATCCGGCTCCTGCAGCTGCCGGCCCTGGAGCTGCAGGCGCACATCCGCGAGCTCCTCGAGAGCAACGTGATGCTCGAGGCGACGGACGACGGCCACGAGGAGGGCCTCGAGGCCGGCGCGCTCGAGAACGCCGCGGCGCCGGAGCAGCCTGAGACCGCGGAGGACGCGCGCGCGAGCGCCGTCGAGGTGCTGGACGAGGGCTGGGGTGAGCACAGCGTCGGCCCCGCCGAGGCGCCCTGGAGCGGCGATGACGAAGACCGGCAGCAGGAATTCGCCGACGCCGCGGGTCAGTCCCTGCAGGAATACCTTCTCTGGCAGCTCGAGCTGGCGAAGCTCGAGCCGCGGGCGCTCGCGATCGCGCGCGCCATCGTCGATGCGATCAGCGACGACGGTTACGTGACGGAGCCGCTCGAGGAGATCGCCAACACCCTGCGGCCCGAGATCCACTGCGACGCTGCCGAGGTCGCCGCTGCGCTTGCGGACGTTCAGGCCCTGGATCCGCCGGGCATCGGCGCGCGGTCGGTCGGCGAGTGCATCGAGCTGCAACTGCGGCAGCTGGACCCCGCCACACCCGGGTTCGAGGCCGCGATCGAGATCGCCCGGCATCACCTGGAGCGCATCGCCGGCCGCGAGCTCGCGATCGTGAAACGCGAGCTGCGGGTCAGCGACGAGGACCTTGCCTGCGCGCTCGCGCTCGTGCGCTCCTGTCATCCGCGGCCCGGCGCCACGGTCAGTGGGGGATCGGCCGAGTACGTCGTGCCGGATGTGTTCGTGCGACGCACCGAGCACGGCTGGGCCGTCGAGATCAATTCCGCAACCCTGCCGCGCGTGCGCCTCAACCAGAGCTACGCCAGCCTCATCGGGCGCAACGCCAGCCACGCCACCATGCGCGCCCAGCTGCAGGAAGCGCGCTGGCTGCTGAAGAGCCTCGAGATCCGGCACGAGACCCTGATCAAGGTCGCGCGCTCCATCGTCGAGCGCCAGACGGCCTTCCTCGAGCACGGCGACGAGCACATGCGGCCGATGATCCTCAAGGACATCGCCGAGGCGATCGGCATGCATGAATCGACCATTTCCCGCGTCACTTCCGGGAAGTACATGCACACTCCGCGCGGCGTGTTCGAGCTGCGTTATTTCTTCTCCAGCCATGTCGAGGGCGCGGACGGGTCGGGCACCTCCTCGACCGCGATCCGCGCCAAGATCAGGAAGCTGGTCAAGGACGAGGAGGCGGACTCGCCGCTGAGCGACGGCCGTATCGCCGAGCTCCTCTCGGCGGAAGGCATCCCGGTCGCGCGCCGCACCGTCGCGAAATATCGCGAAGCGATGGGCATTCCTCCCTCCAACGAGCGACGGCGGGCGGGTCTGGGCCAGATGTGAACGACAGTGAATCGAGACGATGTCAGCCCCAACACGTGAGAAGGAGATGGCTATGCAGCTCAACGTCACCGGCCACCACGTCGAGGTCACCCCCTCGCTGCGAGGGTATCTGGAAAAGAAGCTCGAGCGCATCGGGCGTCATTTCGAGCAGGTCATCGACGTGCATTGCGTGCTGACGGTGGAGAAGCTGCGACAGAAGGCCGAGGCGACCCTGCACGTGAGCGGCAGCTCGATCCACGCGGATGCGACCGAGGCGGACATGTACGCCGCCATCGACCTCCTCGCCGACAAGCTCGACCGGTGCATCAGGAAGCACAAGGAGAAGCTGACGGACCATCACGCCGTGGAGGGTCGGGCGTTGCGCGCCTGACGCGCAGTGCGCGTCATCATAGTCAGTGGGCTGTCGGGCGCGGGCAAGAGCGTGGCTCTGCACATGCTCGAGGATCTGGGCTTCTACTGCATCGACAACATTCCGGCCGCGCTGCTCAAGCCCTTCATCTCCCACGCCGCGCGCAGCCCGGAGCGCACCTACGAGCGGGCGGCGGTCGGCCTCGATGCCCGCAACACGGCCGCGGAAATCGCCACCGTGCCGCAGCTCACCGATGAGCTGCGCCGCAGCGGCATCGAGTGCGAAGTCGTCTTTCTGACGACCACGGACGAAGAGCTGCTGCGCCGCTTCGCCGAGACGCGACGCAAGCATCCGATGAGCCGGGACGACGTCGACCTGCGTGCCGCGATAGCGATGGAGCGGCAGGTACTGGAGCCCGTCATCTACGCGGCCGATCTGGTCATCGACACCTCCCGGCTGGGAGTGCACGCGCTGCGGGACCTGATCAAGCGGCGCCTCGGAGAGGCGCACACGGACCGGCTGTCGCTCACCTTCGCGTCGTTCGGCTTCAAGCACGGCATCCCCGGGGATGCCGACTTCGTGTTCGACGCCCGCTCTCTTCCCAATCCTTACTGGGAGCCTGCCCTGCGCGGCCTGACGGGCCGGGACCCGGAGGTGATCCGCTTCCTCGAGGGGCAGACGGACGCGGCGGCGCTGATCGCGGACATCGAGCGGTTCATCCGGGCGCGTATTCCCGAGTACGTCGCCAGCAACCGCGGCTACCTCACCGTGGCGATCGGCTGCACCGGCGGGCAACATCGCTCCGTCTACATCGTCGAGAAGCTGGTGGCGCGGTTCGGCGGGGAGTTCCCGAGCGTCGTAGCCCGTCACACGGGCTTGAGCCGCTAAGTCGCCTGAGCCACGCCCGCGGCGGTCATGAGGGGCGGCAGCCGCTCACCGCTCATGAATGCCACCAGGGCCTCCCGAGCCTCCATGGCATCGCGATATCCCAGCTCGATGAGCGCGCGTGTGTAGCTCGCCTCGAACATCAGATAGCTCGCGAGCTGGTATCCGGACACGTCCCGTCCGCCGATGACGCGCAGCAACGCACGCAGGCTTCGCGGCATGTCGCTGGTGTAGCGCGCCGCGACCTCGCGCGGGTCGATGCTCGGAGCCAGCATCAGCGTGTCCACGTGATTGAGGCCGCGCGCGGCAAACGGCGCCTCCTGCACGAGCTGATTGATACGCTCGATCTGCTCCAGATCGCCATAAATCTGATCCGTGAACAGGGTGTCGATCATGTAGCCGAGCACCTCACCCGGGGTCGGCATCGCGCGGCCGGTGCCGCTGCCGGCGCCCATGCCCTCCGCCCGCCGCGCGTGCACGCCGATGACGAGCAGGCGATCGGCTCCCAGATGGATGGCGGGGCTCAACGGATTCAACTGGCGCATGGCGCCGTCGCCGAAGTATTCACGGCCGATGCACATGGGCGGGAAGAGCAATGGGATGGCGGCGCTCGCCATCAGATGATCGAGCGTCAGTTCTGTGCGGCGGCCGATGCGTTGCGCGCGGGTCCACTCCGGAATCGGCTCCCGGCCGTCGAAGAAGGCGACCGACTGGCCCGTGGCGTAGCTCGTCGTGCAGAGCGCGAAGCCCGTGAGATGTCCGCGCCGGATGCTGCGATGAATGCTCGCGCAGTCCACGTGCGTCGCCAGAAGCTGCCGCAGCGGGCTGTTGTCGAGCAGCGCCTTCGGCGGCGACAGCACGAGCCCGCCGGACAGCAGGGCGAGCAGCCAGTGCGTGCCGGCGCGCACCATGTGCGCGGGATCCACGTGGAAGACCTGGCCGGTGCGAAAGTTGGCCCAGACCTGCTCCAGGCCCGACACCGCACGACGCCAGTGATGCGCTTCCGCTGCGAGGACGCACGCGGCCACCGCCCCCGCCGAGGTGCCCACGATGACCGGAAAGGGGTTCCGTGCCCGCGGCAGCAGCTCGGTCAGCGCGAGCAGCACCCCGACCTGATAGGCCGACCGCGCGCCCCCGCCGGTGAGGACCAGCCCGACCGTCGGCCGTGGCGACGGCGGCCTTCTCGCGGCTTCGGCGGGCGCATCCATGGGACTAGATTACATGGGCGCCGGGCGCCAGGATGCCGACTGGGCGCCAATAACCTCACGCCACCTGCAGGATCTGCATGGAGTTCGTGCCGCCCTGCACCCCGGACAGCTCGCCCTTGGTGAGGATCACGAGATCCTTGCGCTTCACCAGGTCGAGCTCGAGGAGCCGCGAGAACAACGCGTCGTAGAGGGCCATCGTCGATGTGGCGCGGGTCACGTCGAAAATGACGGGATAGACGCCACGGTAGATCGTGACCCGGCGGCGCGTCGCCTCATGCCGCGTGAAGGCGTAAATGGGAATGTCGGAGCGGATGCGCGACATCCAAAGAGGCGTCGCCCCCGACTCCGTCAGGGCAACGATGGCGCGCACCTTCAGGTGGTTGGCCGCGTACATGACGGCCATGGCGATCGCCTCCTCGGTTCCCTTGAACTGCCCCTCCGTACGGTGGCGGGTCCGGCTGTGCGTGAGCTGGTATTTCTCCGCGCCCTCGATGACCTGCGCCATGGCCTCAACGGCCTTCACCGGATAACGGCCCGCGGCAGTCTCCGCCGACAACATGACGGCGTCGGTGCCATCCATGACCGCGTTGGCCACGTCGCTGACCTCAGCGCGCGTCGGCACCGGATTCTGGATCATCGACTCCATCATCTGGGTGGCGGTGATGACCACACGGTTCCTGCTGCGCGTCTGATGGATGATGGTCTTCTGCAGACCCGTCAGCTCGGCGTAGCCCATCTCGACACCGAGATCGCCGCGCGCCACCATGACCACATCCGTCGCGTCGATGATGCCCGGCAGGTTGGCGACCGCCTCGTGCCGCTCCACCTTGGCCACGATGCGCGCGTTGCCGCCGGCCTGACGCACGAGCGCGCGGGCCTGCTCGATGTCGGCGGCGTCCCGCGCGAACGAGACGGCGAGATAGTCGACTTGGCTCTCGGCGGCGAAGCGGATGTCCTCCCGATCCTTCTCCGAGATCGCCGGCGCGGAAATGCCGCCGCCCTGGCGGTTCAGACCCTTGCGGTCCGAGAGCTCGCCGCCGATGCGCACGCGCGTCTCGATGCGGGTGCCGCTGACCCGCTCCACGCCGAGCACGATCTGGCCGTCGCCGAGCAACAGACTGTCGCCCGCGCTGACGTCCTTGGGCAGATCCTGGTAGGCGCAGCCGACCTGCTCGACGGTTCCCGCCTTCGGATCGAGAGCGGTGTCGAGCGTGAAGACCCGGCCTTCCTCCAGCATCACCCTCTTGTCGCGGAAGCTCTCGATGCGGATCTTGGGTCCGCCCAGATCCAGCAGCACACCGACGCAGCGGTTGGCGCGCTCGGCGGCCTCGCGCACCATGCCCAGCCGCCGCCGCCGGTCGTCCACCGTGCCGTGCGAGGCATTCAACCGCACGACGTCCAGCCCGGCGCGCATCATGTCCGTCAGGACAGCGGTGTCGTCGGTCGCCGGCCCGACGGTCGCCACAATTTTGGTTCGTCTCAGCATGGTGTCAGGCGCTTGCGCGCTCCTCGAGGGCGGCTACGGCGGGCAGGGTCTTGCCTTCCACGAACTCGAGGAAGGCGCCGCCGCCCGTGGAGATGTAGGAAATCCCGTCCTCGACGCCATATTTCTCGATGGCGGCCAGCGTATCGCCGCCGCCCGCCAGCGAGAATGCCTTGCTGCGCGCGATCGCCTGGGCGATGGCGCGCGTGCCCTCGCCGAACTGCTCGAATTCGAACACTCCGACCGGGCCGTTCCAGATGATGGTGCCCGCCGACTGCAGCATCCCGCTCAGCCGGTCCGCCGTGTCCGGCCCGATGTCGAGAATCCTCTCCTCCGGGCCGACCTCGTGGATGGGACGCACGTCGGCGTGCGCGGTAGCCGCGAGCTCCTTCGCGACCACGACGTCGGTCGGCAGCGGAATCTCCGCGCCGCGCGCCCGCGCCTGCTCCATGAGGCGGCGCGCGACATCGAGGAGCTCCGCCTCGTAGAGGGACTTGCCCACCGCGACGCCGGTCGCGGCCAGGAAGGTGTTGGCGATACCGCCGCCGACGATCAGCTTGTCGACCTTGGCGAGGAGCGACTCGAGCACCGTGAGCTTGGTGGAAACCTTGGAGCCCGCGACGATGGCCACCAGCGGCCGTGCAGGCTTCTCGAGCGCGCGCTCGAGAGCCTCGAGCTCACCCACCAGCAGCGGTCCCGCGCAGGCGCTGCTCGCGAAGCGCACGACCCCGTGCGTGCTGGCTTCGGCACGATGCGCGGTGCCGAATGCATCCATCACGAACACGTCGCACAGGCCGGCCATCCGGCGGGCGAGCGCGGGGTCATCCTTCTTCTCGCCTTTGTTGAAGCGGACGTTCTCGCACAGCACCGCCGTGCCGGCCTCGCAATCGACGCCGTCGAGCCAATCGCGGCGCAGCGGCACGGATTTGCCGAGCAGCTCCGAGAGGCGCGCAGCCACGGGCTTCAGCGACAGCGTCTCATCGACCTTGCCCTCCTCGGGCCGGCCGAGATGCGACAGGATGAAGACCTTGGCGTGCTGGTCGAGCGCGTAGCGAATCGTCGGCAGCGCCGCGCGGATGCGCGCATCGCTGGTGACGACACCCCCCTGAACCGGGACATTGAGATCCTCGCGGATCAGGACGCGCTTGCCACGCAGGCTCGCGTCCGTCATGCGCCGGACTTTCATGACGCCTTGGCCCACGCGAGAGTGGTGTCGATCATGCGGTTGGAGAAGCCCCACTCGTTGTCGTACCAGGAGCAGACCTTCACCAGTGTGCCGCCGATCACCTTGGTGAGCGTCGCGTCGAACACGGACGAATGGGCGTCGTGATTGAAATCGATCGATACCAGCGGCGCCTCGTTGTAGGCGAGGATGCCGCGCAGAGCGCCGCCCGCGGCGCTGCGCAGCGCCTGGTTCACTTCCTCCACGGTGGTCGCGCGCTTGGCCGTGAACGTGAGGTCGACGAGCGACACGTTGATGGTCGGAACACGCACGGCGAAGCCATCGAGCCGGCCTTGCAGCTCCGGCAGCACCAGACCCACGGCAGCCGCGGCCCCGGTCTTGGTCGGGATCTGCGACATGGTCGCCGAGCGAGCCCGGCGCAGGTCCTTGTGATACACGTCCGTCAGCACCTGGTCATTGGTGTACGAGTGTATCGTCGTCATGATGCCGGCGGAGATGCCGATCGTGTCGTGCAATACCTTCGCGACGGGCGCGAGACAGTTCGTGGTGCACGACGCGTTGGAGATCACGGTGTGCCGGCTGGAGAGAACCTGGTGGTTGACGCCGTAAACGATCGTCGCGTCGACGTCCTCGCCGCCTGGGGCGGAAATGATCACCCGCTTCGCGCCGCCGGCCAGGTGCGCACCCGCCTTGGACTTGCTGGTGAAGAGCCCGGTGCACTCGAGGACGTATTCGACCCCGAGGGACCCCCAGGGAAGCTTCGCCGGATCGCGCTCGGCCAGCACGCGGATACGGTCATCGTTGACGACCATCGAATCGCCGTCGACCTTGACCTCTCCCGGAAACCGGCCATGCACCGTGTCGTACTGCGTCAGGTGCGCATTGGTTTTCGCATCGCCAAGGTCGTTGATCGCGACGATCTGCACTTCCCCGGTGCGCCGGCCCTCGTAGAGCGCGCGCAGGATATTGCGGCCAATGCGGCCGTAGCCATTGATTCCGACCTTGATGGGCATATTCCCCTCGTTGCGTATGGGATCGCGTCGTGAGCGACCGGCTGAAACTCGAAATGACCCTCAGCCCACGAACTTTAGCAGTTCGCCGGCCTCGTGGACGACATGCTCGACGGTAAAACCGAAGTGCGCGAGCACCTCGGCGCCTTTGCCGGAGGCGCCAAAGCGATCGTAGCGCCACCAAGATAGCGTGGCACCGGCCTCGACCGCCAGACGACGATGCACCGCGCGCGGCAGGACGCTCTCCCGGTACGCCTCGTCCTGGGCATCGAATACCCCGGTCGACGGCATGGACACCAGCCTCCCGCGCCTGCCGCCGGCATTGAGGGATCTCACCGCTTGCGCGGCGATGGCGACCTCGACCCAGCGTGCCGGCGAGCGAGCAGGCCTCGTGAGAGATGCCCCATCCCAGCATGTGGACTCACTGCTCAGCCTGTGAACAAGCGCTTCGCCCGCGAGCCGCCCGCCCGGCGGAGTCGCCGGCGCCCGACAGGGACTTATGTTCGGTTGGCGTCCATCACAGTTTGCGGTCCCGGGCCGTCCCGGCTCCGGTCGAAGCGACTCAGTTCACTGCAGGCGCACACCGGCTGTCTGCTACGCTTTGCCGATGAGCGTAATACGCCTGACACACCTCACGGACCCACACCTCTACGGCGACGAGGCTGAGCTGCTGCGCGGCATCGCAACACTGCCGTCGCTCGAGGCAGCGCTCGCTCACGCCCGGCAGCGCGACTGGCCGCCCGATGCGCTGCTGATCACGGGCGATCTGGTGCAGGACGACCCGGCGGGTTATGTCCATTTCCGCCGCCTGCTCGGCGATTTGCGGCTGCCCGTCCTGTGCCTGCCCGGCAATCACGATGAGCCGGAGGCGATGCGCCGCGAGCTCGACCGTGCGCCGTTCGTCATCGGGGGAATCGTAGACCTCGGGCTCTGGCGCATCGTGCTGCTCGACAGCACCATCGCGGGCTCGGCTGCCGGCCGCCTCGGACCGGAGCGGTTGGCGGCGCTGCAGTCGGCGCTCGCCGGCGCGCCGCAGCGGCACACCCTCGTCTGTCTGCATCATCACCCGGTGCCGATGGCCAGCCGTTGGCTCGACCGCGTCGGCCTGCAGGACGCCGAGGAATTTCTCGCAGTCATCGATCGCCATCCCAACGTGCGCGGCATCGTCTGGGGCCACGTGCACCAGAGTTATGATGCGCTGCGCAAAGGCGTACGCCTGCTGGCCACGCCCTCCACCTGCGCTCAGTTCCTGCCGCGTGCGGACCAGTTCGCCGTCGACCGGCGTCCGCCGGCCTATCGGACGCTCGAGCTCAGGGCCGACGGCTCCATCCTGACCGATCTCGTGTGGCTCGAGGGCGGCGCGGGCGGCAGCTCGAAATCGGCCTGGGCCGCGGCCTGACCGGCCACGCCGCGCCAGGCCGCGAATACGGCCTCGACGGAGATCTGATCGACGCGCTCCTGCGCCGGCGCCCCGCCGACGGCCGCGACCGGCGAGCCGTTGGAGCTGCGCGGCAGCCACACCCGCGGCGATTGGGCGCCATAGAGCACGACGAGCGGCACGCCCAGCGCCGCCGCGGAATGCGCCGGACCGGAATCCGCGGAAATCATGCTGTGAGCGAACTCGCACAGAGCGAAGAGCGGGCGCAGCTCGGTGCTCGCGGAGCTGACGCAGGACAGCGCCGCAGCCGCGCGGATGGATTCCAGCAGCGGCATCTCGGCGGTGGCGCCCCTGAGCACGACCATCGCCTGCGGCATGTCCGCGTGGATCCAGTGCAGCAGGTGCGCCCAGCGCTCGATCGGCCAGAGCTTGTCGTCACGCCCGCGCCAGTTCCGCAGCCGCCGCCGGCCCATGGTGCGGTGATTGCCCGGCTGCACGAGAACCAGGGGCTCGCCCCGAAAGCCGCGTGAGCGGAGCCAGAGGCCGCA
>JASHVV010000436.1 GCA_030044385.1 Gammaproteobacteria bacterium | reverse complement strand
TCCGGGGTGATCATCACCATCGATCATTTCGGCAATCTCATCAGCAACATCGACGCGGCCCTGATCGAGCGCTTCCGGCTGCCGCTGGTGCACGCGGGCAATCACGCCTTTCCGCTGCTGCGCACCTATGGGGACATGCGCCCCGGGGACTACCTGGCGCTCATCAATTCCTTCGGCGTGCTGGAGATCGCCCGGGCCGAGCAGAGCGCCGCCGAGGGCTTGGGTTTGAGCCGCGGCGCCCCGGTCACGGTCCGTGACCGGACTGAGTAGATTGGCGCAAAGCCGCCTGCGGCGCTTTGCGCAGCCAACCTCGTAGCTTTTTCGGTCCCGCGGCCCAGGGAGCGGCCCTGGGCCGCCGGCTCACTCGCTCTCGAGGTATTGCTCTGGCGCGGGAATCCGTTATAGTTCGCTGCCTTGCTCCGTGCCCACAAGGCACTACCTATTGATTTAACTCAGGATTTTCACCGCTAGATGTCGGAACGAGACAACGAGAGCTTCGATCTCGACGAGGAATTCTTGAGCGGGCCCACCGAGGACAGCACCGATTACGACCGGTTGCTCGACCGGGTGGACAAGCGCGTCCGTAACCAGGTGAAGCGCGGCAAGGCCGCGTGGAGCCGGCTGGAAGAGGTGCTGGCGGACAAGAAGCTCGAGAAGGACCTCCGCGACTTCGACGAAGAGCTGTAACAGCGCTCGAGACCTGAGCAGGGTGAGTCATGTGCTGGGCCGCTTTTGCGTCCAGGCACCTGGAGGTGCCCCGCCGCAGCAAATAGGAATCATTCTGGTGACTCGCATCGCGTCCGACTGGATCGTCCTGAAATTCGGCGGGACCAGCGTCTCTTCGCTCACCAACTGGCGCAACATCGCCAAGGTCGCCGCGGCGCGGCGGGCCGAAGGCGCACGCGTCCTCATCGTGCACTCCGCCGTGACCGGGGTCACCGACCGGCTGGAGAAGCTGCTGTCGGCCGCGCGCGGCGCGGCGCAGGAGGAGGAGCTCAAGAGCATCGAGGAGCGGCACCGGCGGCTCGCCGACGAGCTCGGCATCCCGCTCGGGGCCGACTGCGAGCGACAGCTTGCGGAGCTGCGGCACATCGCTGCGGGCATCGCGCTCATCGGTGAGGTCAGCGACCGCACGCGCGCCCGCGTCATGTCGAGCGGCGAGCTGCTGGCGACCGAGCTCGGTGCGCGCTTCCTGCGCAGCCAGGGACTGGAGGTCGATTGGGCCGACGCGCGCACCATGCTGCTCGCCGAGGATCGCGGCGCCTCCGCCAAGGCCGGCATTCTCTCCGCCACGTGCAGCTTCGCTCCCGACGCGGCGCTCGAGGAGCGCCTCGCGGGCCTGGCGCCCATCGTGATCACTCAGGGCTTCATCGCCCGCGACGCCGAAGGCAACACGGTGCTCCTCGGGCGGGGCGGCTCCGACACCTCGGGCGCCTACCTCGCCGCGAAGCTGCGCGCGCGGCGGCTGGAAATCTGGACCGACGTGCCGGGCATGTTCAGCGCCAACCCGCGCTCGACGCCCACGGCGCGCCTGCTGCGCTCGCTTCATTACGACGAGGCGCAGGAGATCGCCACCAGCGGCGCCAAGGTCCTGCATCCGCGCTGCATCCTGCCTGCCCGCCAGTACCGGATACCGCTGCACGTCTATGCGACCCAGGCACCGGAGCTCGAGGGCACCGTGCTCAGCGCCGAGGGCGGCGACGGCAACGCGCAGGTGAAGGCGGTCTGCACCAAGAAGGGCATCACCCTGATCTCGCTCGAGAGCCCCGGCATGTGGCATCAGGTGGGGTTCCTCGCCGACGCCTTCCAGGTGTTCAAGAGCCACGGGATGTCGGTGGATCTGGTGTCGACATCGGAGACCACCGTCACCGTGTCCCTGGATCCCGCGGCCAACACGCTCGACGAGAGCCTGATCGAGGGTCTGGTGAGCGATCTCTCGCGCCTCTGCCGCGTGCAGGTGATCGGTCCCTGCGCCTCGGTGAGCCTCGTCGGCCGCAACATCCGCGCGATCCTCCACCAGCTGGGCGGCGCGTTCGAGTTCTTCGAGGAGCAGAAGATCTATCTCGTGAGCCAGGCGGCCAACGATCTCAACTTCACCTTCGTGGTCGACGAGCGTCAGGGGGACAAGCTGGTCGACCAGCTCCACGAGCTGCTGATCCGCCCGGTGCCGGGCGACCGCGTGCTGGGGCCGACCTGGCAGGAGCTCTTCGCGAAGCCCCAGGAGGCAGCGGCGCGCTCGGTGCCGTGGTGGCAGCACAAGCGTCAGCCGCTGCTCGAGGCGCTGGGTGCGCGCGATGCCGCATACGTCTACGACCTCGACGCGGTACGCGCCGCGGCCCGCGCGCTGCGCGGCATGGGCTCGATCTCCCGGGTCCACTACGCCATGAAGGCGAATCCGCATGCCGCGCTGCTGCGGACGGTGCGGGACGAAGGCATCGAATTCGAGTGCGTGGCGCGAAACGAGATCGAGCGGGTGCTCGGCCTCTTCCCACAGCTCGATCCGCGCCGCGTGCTCTACACGCCCAACTTTGCCTCCCGCGAGGAATATGCCTGGGCGCTCGAGCGCGGCGTGCAGGTCACCGTCGACAACCTTTACGCGCTGTCGGAGTGGCGGAGCCTCTTCCGCGATCGCGAGATCTTCGTACGCGTCGACACCGGCGTGGGCGCTGGACACCATCACCACGTGCGAACGGCGGGTGCGCACGCCAAGTTTGGCGTCCCCGTTTCCGATCTCGAGCGGCTCGTCCGTGAGGCGCAGGCCGCGGGCGCACGCGTCGTGGGCCTGCAGGCACACGTGGGCAGCGGCATCTTCGATATCACGACCTGGCAGCGAACGGCCCGCCAGCTCGCCGGTCTCTCGCAGCGGTTCGAGGGGCTGCGGGTGATCGATATCGGCGGGGGGCTCGGGGTGCCGGAGCGCAGCGACCAGCCGGGCCTGGATCTGGCGAAGCTCGACACGCTGCTCGCGGCGGTGCGCGCCGAGCACCCGCAGCTCGAATTCTGGCTGGAGCCCGGACGGTATCTGGCCGCGTCCGCGGGCGTGCTGCTCGCCCGGGTCACGCAGTTGAAGAGCAAGGGCGGCGTCCGCTACATCGGCATCGCCACCGGCATGAACTCCTTGATCCGCCCGGCACTCTATGGTGCATATCATGAGATCGCCAATCTCACGCGCCTGGAGGAGGCGGCCACGGAGCTCGTGAACGTCGTGGGTCCCATCTGCGAGAGTGCCGATATCCTCGGCCATGACCGTTTGCTGCCGCCCACCCGGGAGGGCGACGTCATTCTCATCGCCAATACCGGCGCCTACGGGCACTGCATGAGCTCGCATTACAATCTGCGCGATCCCGCCGAGGAGCTGGTGCTCTGAGCAGTGCGGCCAGGCGATCCTCTGGCGGGCGGTCCGGTCCGCCCCGGCGCCGGAGAGGGTCCGCGGCGCGCCGATGGGGTCTGCGCGGCCTGTTCACCGGGCTCGTGCTCGCGGGCCTGGCGGGATGCGGCGCCTACATTTACTACCTGAATCTGCTCGTCACGCATCGCTTCGAAGGGCTGCGCTGGACGCTCCCGGCCCACGTGTACGCGGCGCCGATGGACCTCTATGTGGGCTTGCAGCTCTCCGGGTCGCAGCTCGAGCACGAGCTGCAGCGTCTCTCCTACCATCCTGTCCCTGACCTCGAGCAACCCGGCACCTACCGCGTGACGGGTAACCGCATCGATGTGGCGCTGCGCGCGGTTCAGTTCGCAGACGGCAGCCGGCCCGCAACAGTGCTTTCGGTCACCTTCGGTCCCGCAGGGATCCAGGACCTGCGCGACAGCAGCGGCCGGGAAGTGCCGGTGACGCGGCTCGATCCGCTCCTCATCGGCAGCCTGTTTCCGGTCGATGGAGTGGACCGGATCGTCGTCACGCCGCAGGACGTGCCGCCGCTCCTGCCGGCGGCCCTGAAGGCGGTGGAGGACCGGACCTTCGATACCAACCGCGGCGTCGATCCGCTGGCGATGCTGCGGGCGCTGTGGGTCGATCTGCGCTCGCGCCGGATCGAGGAGGGCGGCAGCACGCTGACCCAGCAGCTCGTCAAAAGCTACTTCCTCACCAACCGGCAGACGCTCGGACGCAAGGTGCGCGAGGCCATCATGGCGGTCTCGCTGGCGACGCATTTCAGCAAGGACGATCTCATGAACGCCTACATCAATGAGATCTTCCTCGGCCAGGACGGCAACCGCTCCATTCACGGCTTCGGGCTGGCGAGCGAGTTCTATTTCGGCAAGCCGCTGTCGGAGCTCGACCTGCCGCAGATCGCGACGCTGGTGGCGATAGTGCGCGGACCGACTTACTACGATCCCCGCAGTCACGCGCAGCGGACGCTCGCCCGGCGCAACCTGGTGCTGCAGATCCTGGCGCAGCAGGGCGTCATCAAGCCCGACGACGCGCAGATTGCGCAGCGCCAGCCCCTCGGGGTCACGATCGGCGCCTCGGGAGCGTACTACCCGGCTTACCTCGATCTCGTGCGCCGGACGCTGCAGAGCGGCTACCCGCAGAAGGAGCTCACCGAGGCCGGCCTGCGCGTCTATACGAGCCTCGACCCCCGTGTGCAGGAACTGGCGGGGCAGTCTCTGGATGCCGAGCTAAGGCTGCTGGATAAGCGGCGTATGCGCCACCGCGTCAACGAGAAGTTGGAAGGTGCAGTCGTCGTCACCTCGCCGCAGAGCGGCGACGTACTGGCGATCGTGGGCGGACGTAACGTCGATTTCGATGGCTTCAATCGCGCGCTGGATGCAAATCGTTCCATCGGCTCCCTCATCAAACCCTTCATCTATCTCACGGCCCTCGAGACAGGGCGGTACAACGCTGCCACCGTCATCCAGGACCAGCCGGTGAGCATCAAGCTGGCAAACGGTCGCTACTGGCGCCCGGAGAACTTCACGCGCCACAACTACGGCCCTGTGCCGGTGGTGCGGGCGCTCGCGGAGTCACTGAATGACGCGACGGTTGGCGTCGGCATGGAAATTGGGCTCGACAAGATCTCCGCTACGCTGCAGCGCTTCGGGCTGCAGCAGGCTCCGGACCAGGTGCCGGCGATGCTGCTCGGATCCATCGACATTCCGCCTCTCGAGGTGGCGCAGCTCTACAACGGGATTGCAGACGGCGGATTCCGCACGCCTCTGCGAGCCGTGAGAGCAGTGGTCAGCGCGGACGGCAAGCCCCTCAAGGCGTACCCGCTGCAGGTGACCCAGGTCGCCCCTTCAGCGCAGGTTTATGAAGTCCAGAGCATGATGGAGCAGGTCATGACTCACGGTACGGGGCTGCCGGCCCTGAGCGTGCTGCCGCCGGGACTCGTGACCGCCGGGAAGTCGGGCACGTCCTCCCAGGACCGCGACAGTTGGTTCGCGGGATTCTCGGGCGGAGCGCTCGCGGTCGTCTGGGTGGGATACGATCACTACCAGCCCACCGGACTGACAGGGTCCGAGGGCGCGCTGCCGGTCTGGGCACATCTGATGGCATCGCTAGGCACCACCTCGTTCGTGATGCCGCCGCCGGAAGGGGTGACGGACACATGGATCGACTACCTGACGGGCATGGCGGCGCAGCCCGGTTGCCCGGGCGCGGTGCCGGTGCAGGTGGCCCTGCCCACGGGGACACAGGTGCCGCCGATGCCGGGTTGTGGGACCGGGACCACGGCTGCGACGTTGTTCCAACGGGCCGGGCAGTTGCTGCACCGGCTGGTGCATTGAGGGAGCTCGAGTCAAATGAAACTGATGGTGAGTGCGCTGGTGCTCGGTGGAGTGCTGGCAGGCTGTGCACTGCTGAATCCGCCGCCGTCGTTCACTTCCGAAAACACCCCGACGAATTCGCCGTCCGAGGCGCAGCAGGCGCCGCCGCCCGCGCCTTACTCACAGACTGCGCCGACCCCGGGAGCACCCGCCCCCGCGCTGCCTGAACAGCAGGCGCCGCAGCAGCAGGAGTTCACGCTCGGGCCGGCCGCGACGGCCCTTGTGGGTGACGCCCACACGCAGGAGCAGAGCCACAACTTCGGCTTGGCGGCGGAAAACCTGGAGCGGGCATTGAGCATCGAGCCGCGCAATCCGCTGGTATGGATCGAGCTGGGACGCGAGAACATTCTCGCCGGCAATCCGTCGCAGGCCTACGGCATGGGCCGCAAGGCGCTGTATCTGGCCAGCGGCGACTCGCACGCACAGGCGAGCGCGTGGCAGCTGATCGCCGCGTCATTGCGCGCACAGGGACGCAATGACGAAGCCTACACCGCGGAAGAGAAGGCGGTCGCGCTCGATCCGAACTGACCAGGGCTGTCAGCGCTACAGCAGGCGTTGCCACAGACGCCAGAACCACGCCTTCAGGTGCTGGCCGATGCCTTGCTGGCGCACGAACTTCCAGTCAACCAGTCGGGCATTCTGTATGTCGGCCGTCATGCCCGCGCGGAGCTGGTTGGCGGCTTCGTTGCCCAGAACGACCACGTCGACTTCATCGTTGAAGAGAACGCTCCGTTGGTCGAAGTTGGAGGAACCAACGAGCGACCATACGTCGTCGACCACCATGGTCTTCGAATGCATGATGCCGGCTTGGCGCTCGTAGACCTTGATACCTGCCCGCAGCAGGCCGGCGTAGTAGGAGCGCTGTACGGCCAGGACCTCTGGTTCGTCACTTTCCGACGGAAGGATGATGCGGACGTCGACGCCGCGTTGCGCGGCGCGTTTCAGGGAGCGCAGCTCCTCGTACGTTGGAACGAAGTAGGCCGCGGTCATCCAGACACTGCTCTGCGCAGTTCGGATGGCTGTCAGCACCGTCGTGTAATAGCGGGTTCTGAGCTTCGAGGGGCTGCTGCCTAGCACACGGATGATCTGCCGGCCCGCTACATATTTTGGAAGTGTGGTGACGGGCGCGAGAGTGGGCCCCTTTTGGTCGCGCCAGTGGCCGTCGAAAAGGCGCGCCAGCGACGGCACCACCGGCCCTTGAATTTCCAGGTCCGTGTCGTGCCATACCGGATGACCGTTAGCGGGCCTGAACGAGGGAGCGCTTTCGTAATCGGTGCTGAGATTGACGCCGCCGACGATCCCGATCTCATCGTCCGCGACGAGAATCTTGCGGTGATCGCGGCTGTTGGGAGAGTAGTGGGTCAGCGCCTTCAGTGGGTTGAGCGGGTTGTACTGCACCAGCTGCACCCCGCCGGCGCGCAGCTTGTCGTAAAAGGATCCGGGAGTGCCAAGGGACCCGACGGCGTCATAAATGATGCGTACCTGCACTCCGGCATGGCTCTTCTGGACGAGCAGGTCGCCGAGATCCTGCCCGTCGTTCTGCACGTCCTGAAAGATGTAGTACTCGAGGTCGATGAAGTGC
>JASHVV010000435.1 GCA_030044385.1 Gammaproteobacteria bacterium | reverse complement strand
GGAAGTCGCGGCGCTGGGGGAGCGGATCTCGGAAGCGCGACGGGCGGTGGTGGAAGAGATGCAGCCCTACTGGCGTGAGCTGGTCGCGGGCCTGGATTGTCCGCAGGGGGAGCTGCAGTACTTTCGCGGCTGGGGCGCTCAGCACTCGCTGGCGGAGGCCCTCGAGGCCTCGCGGGCGCGGGACGAGGCGCGGGGAGTGACCCATGCGGGACCGCACCGGGCGGATCTGCTGATCCGGGTGGACGGAAAGCCGGCTCGCGACGTGCTGTCGCGGGGGCAGCAAAAGCTCATGGCGGTGGCGCTGACGCTGGCGCAATTGAGGCTGCTGAAGGCCGTTTCGGAGACCACGCCGACGCTGCTGCTGGACGATCCGGCAGCGGAGCTCGATTCAGAGCACTTGGAATATTTTGTCCGCCAGATCGCGCCACTTGGCGGTCAATTGGTGATCACCTCGCTGCAGCCGGAAACGCCGGCTTTTGGAGCGCCGGATCGGGTGTTTCACGTGGAACAGGGGAGGGTGGGGCCGGTATAATGTCCCATCCTGAGACCGGACCTTTTCATGTCTGCCGAAGACGTCTACGACTCCAGCAAAATCAAAGTTCTAAAGGGCCTCGACGCGGTGCGCAAGCGCCCGGGAATGTACATCGGTGACACCGATGACGGTACCGGCCTGCACCACATGGTGTTCGAGGTCGTGGACAACTCGATCGACGAGGCGCTGGCCGGCTACTGCGACAAGATCGTGGTGACGATCCATGCCGACGAGTCGGTGACGGTCTCCGATAACGGCCGCGGTATGCCCGTGGACATGCACCAGGAGGAGGGGCGATCCGCCGCGGAAGTCATCATGACCGTCCTGCACGCGGGCGGGAAATTCGACAGCAGCTCCTACAAGGTCTCGGGCGGATTGCACGGGGTCGGCGTATCCGTGGTCAACGCCCTCTCCGATTACCTGCTGCTCACCGTCTATCGCGACGGGAAGGTTCACCGCCAGGAATATCACCTCGGCGACCCCGTGGCGCCCCTGGCGGTGGTGGGGGAGACCGCGGAGCGGGGCACGGTAGTGCGGTTCAGGCCGAGCTCCCAGATCTTCACCCACATTCAATTCAACTACGAGATCCTGGCCAAGCGGTTGCGGGAGCTCTCCTTCCTCAACTCCGGCGTACGCATCGAGCTCGTCGACGAGCGCGAGAACAAGTCCGACGTCTTCCAGCACGAAGGTGGCCTCCTGGCCTTCGTGAAGTACCTGAATCGTACGCGCGTGCCCATTCACGACGAGGTGTTCTGGTTCAAGACCCAGGACGGGCCGGTCTCGGTCGAAGTGGCGATGCAGTGGAACGACTCTTATCAGGAGAGCATGTTCTGCTACACCAACAACATCCCGCAGAAGGACGGCGGCACGCACCTGGCGGGCTTCCGCAGCGCGCTGACGCGCACGCTCAACGACTACATCGAGAAGGAGTTGTCCGCAAAGAAGGACAAGTTGCCGACGACCGGCGACGACTCGCGCGAGGGACTCACCGCGATCCTCTCGGTGAAGCTGCCGGATCCCAAGTTCTCCTCGCAGACCAAGGACAAGCTGGTCTCCTCCGAGGTCAAGGGCGTCGTGGAGGCGGCGGTCGCCGGCAAGCTGCAGGAGTTCCTGCTGGAGCACCCGCAGGAGGCCAAGGGCATCGTTGCCAAGATCATCGAGGCCGCCCGCGCCCGCGAGGCTGCGCGCCGCGCCCGCGAGATGACACGGCGCAAGGGCGCGCTGGATGTCGCGGGTCTGCCCGGAAAGCTTGCCGACTGTCAGGAGAAGGACCCGGCGCTGTCGGAGATCTTCATCGTCGAGGGCGACTCCGCCGGCGGCTCCGCCAAGCAGGGCCGCGACCGGCGAACACAGGCGATTCTGCCGCTCAAAGGCAAGATCCTCAACGTGGAGAAGGCGCGCTTCGACAAGATGCTGTCGTCGGCGGAGGTCGGCACGCTGATCACGGCGCTGGGGTGTGGCATCGGCAAGGACGATTTCGATATCGCCAAGCTGCGCTATCACCGCGTAGTTCTCCTGACTGACGCGGACGTGGATGGAAGCCACATACGGACGCTGCTGCTTACTTTCTTCTATCGTCAGCTTCCCGACCTGATCGCCAACGGGCACATCTACATCGCCCAGCCGCCGCTCTTCAAGGTGAAGCGCGGCAAGCAGGAGTTGTATGTCAGAGACGAGGCGGAGCTCGATGCCGCCCTGCTGAACACCGCCCTGGAGAATGCCGCGCTGCACGTCAATGCCTCGGCGCCGCCGCTGCAGGGCCCCGGCCTGGAAGCGCTGGCCCGCAAGTACATGGAGGTCCAGGCCATCATCAAGCGCTGGTCGCGCCGCTATGACGACCGGCTGCTCGAGCAGTTGATCTACATGCCGGAGGTCAAGTCGGCCGACTTCGATCGGCCCGACTGGCTGCGCGGCTGGGCCCAGGATCTCCATCAGCGCCTCAATTCCCTCGATGACGCGACGCGCGCCTACCGCGTGGAGCTGCAGGATGCCGCCGCCGACCACGCTGCGCGCATCAAGGTGCACAAGACCGAGCACGGCTCCGCCAGCCATAAATATCTGCCGCGCGAGTTCTTCGAGTCCGCGGAATACCAGCGCATCGCCGACCTCGCCCGCACCCTGGCGGGCCTCATCGGCGATGGCGCTTACGTCGGCCGCGGCGACGAGCGGCAGGACATCGGCTCCTTCAAGGAAGCCATGAAGTGGCTCTTCGACCAGGCCCGCAAGGGGCAGTCGATCCAGCGCTACAAAGGCCTCGGCGAGATGAACCCCGAGCAGCTCTGGGAAACCACCATCAATCCCCAGACCCGCAGGCT
>JASHVV010000434.1 GCA_030044385.1 Gammaproteobacteria bacterium | reverse complement strand
GAATCTCCCCATCGACTACATGGTGGCCGTGGACGGCCGCGCTTACACATGGCCCGGTGTGACGGGCAGTCTCATCGCCGACGCGGGGCTCGGCATCGCCTCGTGCCTGCTGCCGGCGCTCGCATTGCGCTGGATGCGGTTGAGCGCCAGCCTGCCGCCCGCGGACCGTCAGGAGCTCATGGGCGAATTGCCGCCGTGAAACCGCCCGAACAGGCGCGCGGACATCACACCCATGAGCAGAACGCCCACACCCACGGCGACGACCTGATCCGTCGCGCGCAGATCGAAATTTCCCACGCGGGCGATGAGCAGGTAGGCGACGACGAAATTGGAAAACCCCCAGAGCACGTTCACGGCCGAAGATGAAAGACCTTCGCCAGGCGGCTTGGCGAACGGGCTTTGAAAAGGACGGCCCATCACCCCGCTCACGAAGTGTGGAATCGCGTTGCTGAGAAACGCGCCGCCGAAAAAGTACGACACCTCGTGAAGCCAATTCATGGTTGGGGACTCTTTTTCATGATGTTGACGCCGTCCAGGGGATGCGCCGCCGGCAGCGAAACCGTGCCTTTCTGAAGATCGGCGGCAATGAGCGCGGAATTCCACCCACCAGTCGAACATATACATATAAACAGTAAAACTTGCAAGTTTTCCTGTTAATTAGCGCCTCCATGCCGGATGGCTGTTACCATCGGCGGGTGGCAGCGCCGGGCCGTATCGATGGCCGAAAGGTTCACAGCCTATGAGAGACTTGCACCGGGCATTGGCGGAAATCGAGCTGATCCGGGATCAGGTCGCTCGCGCCACCCAGTTTCGGGGCTATGGCCCGGCGACGCTGGCCGGCACGGGTGTCCTGGCGATCATCGCTGCCGTGCTGCAAGCGGCGTGGGTAAACGATCCCTCACGCTATCCCGGCGCGTACCTGACGCTTTGGGTGGCGACGGCAGCGTTGTCGCTGGCACTCATCAGCGCGGAGGCCATCTCTCGTGCCCGACGCGCTCATTCCGCGCTTGCGCTGCAGATGCTTCGCTCGGCAGGCGAAGAATTCCTCCCCGCCATTGTGGCAGGCCTGCTGCTCACGGTGGTGATCGCACGGGATTCGGCGCAGAACGTGTGGATGCTTCCGGGTCTTTGGCAGGTGCTCTTCAGCCTCGGCGTCTTCTCGTCCTGCCGGTTTCTCCCGCGTCCCATGTTCGCCGTAGGACTGTGGTACCTCACGTGCGGCCTCATCCTGCTCGCGCACGGCGACGGCGATCAGGCGCTTTCGCCTTGGGCGATGGGCGTACCCTTTGGCGTTGGCCAGATCTTCGTTGCGTCAGTACTCCGATTCGGCTACCGGGAATCCAATGAGGTCTCGTAAAGAGAAGCCGGAGCAAGCGCACCGGTTCTCCTATCAGGGACTCGATAAAGTCATTCATGAGCGCGCGCGGCTCAGCATCCTCGCATCGCTCCTCGCCCACCCGAAGGGCCTGCTCTTCGGCGAGCTTCTCGAGCTCTGCGATCTGACGGACGGCAATCTCAGCCGCCATCTGCAAGTGCTGCAGTCCGCAAAGCTCGTTACCGTCAGCCGGGAAATCGGACCCGGCCGGCCGCAAACGACGTGTCGATTGACTTCCTCGGGCCGCAGACGCTTTCTTGATTACCTCGCCGTTCTCGAGCAGGTGCTCCTCGATGCCACGGCCTCCCGGGACCCCGATTCGCACCCCGATACGCCCTCGGTGTCGGCGCGCGGCTGAGACCGGCAGCCGCGGCTCACTGCCCACTGCCATCAGCACGTCGGCTTGCGTGCGGTGAGATACGCGGTGCGCTCGGTAGTCAGCGATCGGGGGTCCTCGATCAGTGGCCGCATGACGCTCTCGAACAGGTAACGCTCCTCGACGCTGAACTGCTCAGCCAGGATGATGCTGGGAGGTGGCGCCAGAGGATGCGGCGAGCTGTTGAGGAATGCCTCCCAGTTCGGAATCGGCGAGGGGATGACATCGATGTGCAGCTCCAGGTGCAGCTCGGCAAAGCCGGCGCCCTGCGCCACGCGCACGAGATCGCGCTCGGAATAATTGGCGATCGGGCTCTTGCGGATCTTCTCCGCCGTATCCGGATACTGTGCGGCCTTCCAGCGATGCAGCAGCGGCATGAAGGGATGCAAGGCGTCCGTGGGCCGGCTGTCCAACAGCGTCTTCAGCGCCCGAGTCGACAAGGCATCGTCCTGGAAGATCGGCTCACACAATGAGATTCGGCCACCGGGCTTCAGCACCCGCAGGAATTCGCGCAGAGCACGTTTTTTATTGGCGACGTAGGTCAGCACCGCCCGTGTCGTAACGACGTCCACCGTCTCGTCGCCGACGCCCTCGAGCCGATCCGCTCCGCAGTGAAGAAATCGGCACTGCCTGCGCACCCCGAGCTCGGCCGCGCGCTGCCCGGTGTGCCGCAACATCCGTGCGGAAACGCCGGTCATCTGCACTTGCAGCGTGAAGCCGATCCGCGCGATCGCCCTGAGGCCGACGAGTCCGTCGCCCGTACCCACGTCGAGCAGCCGCATCCCCGGCGCCAGATGCGCGTTATCGAGCACCCGGTCGGCGCAGCGCTCGATGCGTTGCTGCGCGGCCGGCTCCCATTGCGGGTCGTCAGCGTGCCTGCGATGGAGCAGCCACTCGGACCAGATATCGTCTTCAGGGGTGGAACTCGGACTCACCGGCGCGCATCGCGGGTTCAGGCTGATACTTTGCAGCGCCAAGTATGAGTTGGCGCCGGCGCCGGATCAAGATGTTGCCCGCCTATTTGGCTTCGCAGCGCATTGCGTATTTAGCTTTACAATGCAAAGCTTATGATAGTAACCCCGTTCCGGTCGAGCGGGCGCCCATCGCAGCCTCGGGTCCCGTGGCCATGCGCTCTACACTGCTTGCGACGCCTCTGCTGCTGCTCGTGATCCTCGCTCGCGCCGGCGGCGGCCCCTTTGGGATCGACTACGAGCTCGGCAAGGCCGATACCGGCATCTTCAGCCGCGGTGCCCAGACCGGACTCGAATACGGTTCCGTTGCCTTCGTTACGGCCGGCGGGTCGAGATCCTGCCCGGCGGGGTCTCGGTCGGTTTCTACAAAAGGTTCTGAATGCGCGCGCTGGCGGCAGTCGCCGTACCGACCGCGGCCGAACGACTCGCACTGGCACCGGGCAGCGTCGTGAGCAGCGGCCGTGCTCTACGATGACTCACGGCCGGGCTCGTAACTCAGGCCCGGCTCTCCGGCGGGGAATAGCTCCTCGGCAACCCCTCGTCGGGCGAGTGCTTCGAGCAGCAGCTCCGGCGGCTGGTCACGAGGCTCGTTGGTGAGCCGGAAGACACCCCAGTGAATCCCGACACCACGGATGGCTTCGAGGTCCTCCAGGATCTGCACGGCCTCGTTGGGATCGACGTGCTGCGGGCTCATGAACCAGCGCGGCTCATAGGCGCCGATGGGGAGCAGAGCCAGATCGGGCCTGCCGATCCGTTGCCGCACCTCGCGGAAGATGCGCCCGTCCCCATAGCCGGTGTCGCCGGCGAAATAGGCGCTGCCGCCCGTCGTGCTCAGCACAAATCCCGACCAGAGGGCCATCCGCCGGTCGCGTCCCGTACGCGCCGACCAGTGATAGGCCGGGACGACCGTCACCTCGCCTCCCTTGCCGATGTCGATCCGCTCCCACCAGTCGCCGGTCACCACCCTGACACCAGGGATCGCCCGCCGGAGAATCGCATCGTTGCCCAGCGGTGTCACGATGAGCGGACCGTGAGCGCCATGGAGGCGGCGCAAAGTCGCCATGTCCATGTGGTCGTAATGATTGTGGCTGAGAAGCACGGCGTCGATCGGCGGCAGCGCCTCGAATGCGATTCCGGGCGCCGACACTCGCCGGGGGCCCGCGAACGAGAGTGGACTCGCCCGCTCCGACCACACGGGGTCGGTCAGGACGTTGAGCCCGCCCGCCTGGACCAGCACACTCGCGTGGCCGACGATCGTGGCTCGCAGCCCGGCGACCAGCGCGTCCGGAACGGTCTGCCGAGACGCAACCCACCGGGGCCACGGGGCGGCCTTTTCCCGCAATCTCCAGCGCAGGAGATCACGCAGGCCGCGATCGGTTTCGGCGTGACCCGGATTGAAGAAGCGCACACCGTCAAAATGGTCGCCCGGCAGCGCCGAGTGATAGGGGTTTACCGTCTTTCCCATGAATGCCCGCTGGCAGCGATGGGCCAACCCTATCTTGCCGACGGAAGACCGTAAAGGCGGTTCCGGTGACAAGTGTCACTGTTGCGGCGCGCGGGGTCGCTACAGAATGCTGCATCCGCAGCCGTCGGGGAGCCGGATATGAAGATCTCGGGCCGCAAGGGCCGCTACGGTATCGACGCACCCTACGTACCCGGGGGAATGATGGTGGGAGTGATTGCCTCTATCATGCTCGCCGTGTTTGCGCATCCCCGCGCGGGGTGGGTAGCCTGGGCAGTCATCCTGCTGATTACGGCGGCCCTCTACCTGCACACGACGCTGCGCGGAAAATTCAGCGTTTGGCGCGATCGACTCGACGGCATGCGTCTGCGGGGCGACGAGCGCCTGCTGGATCTGGGCTGCGGGCGCGGGGCGGTGCTTCTGATGGCCGCGGAGCGCCTGCCAAAGGGCCGCGCCGTCGGCGTCGATATCTGGAGCCGCAAGGACCAATCCGGCAACGCCATCGAGATCACGCGAGCGAACGCGATGGCGGAAGGCGTCGCCGATCGCGTCGAGCTGCATACGGCGGACATGCGCAAGCTGCCATTCGACGACGCAAGCTTCGATGCGATCGTCTCCAACGTCGCCATCCACAACATCCCTGCCCGGTCAGGACGCGATCAGGCCATCGACGAAGCGTGGCGTGTGCTGCGGCACGGCGGCCGGCTCTTCATCGCCGACATCTCGAAAAGCTCCCAGTATCGGCGGCGCCTCGCGGCGCTGGGCGCAACCGCGATTCGCCACAATCTCGGGTGGCGCATGTGGTGGGGCGGCCCGTGGATGCCCACCATGCTGATCGAAGCCCGCAAGCCCGACGGCTGATTTCCGGTCGGACGCCGGCATCCACCGGTTCGAGGATTGGCGTACCGGATCAGCTCTCAGACATTTCAGCTGCGATATCGCTGGTTTAGAAGGCCAGTGAATCCCACGCGCCTCCCGATCTGATAACGGCAACGCTCAGAACATCTTTCTGTAGTCATATAGATCCATGCAGAGGAAACCCTGGTCAGAAAGGGCCGCGCGCTGGTCGTCGCTGAACTGGGGAGCAAACAGGACTTTCTCGTGCCGCCAGTCTCGAAGCCGCCGATGCTGCTGAGCCTGCAGGAAGGCTTCGACATGTCCTTCGAAGGTCGTGATTGCTGCCCTGCCGTGTGCCGAGGCGCTGCGCTTGCAGGAACCGAACCGGACGCGCCGGTTGCCTTCATCCAATGCGACGAGATCTATCTCGACGCTCCTCGCAGCGTCCCGCGGCCTGTTCCAGTAGCCGAGCTGGAGCGTCGACAGCTCGAAATCGCCCTTGCCCTTTCGGGACATCTCGACGTGCAGGTTGCGAATGAGCCTCTCGAATGCCGTGCCTTCAAGTGTCTCGAGCCTGCGCAGCGCGGGCTCGAGAGCCCTGTCGAGCGGTTTCAAGCGCGCGGCTTCCCGTGCGGGCTTGGCAACGGAGAGCCATGCCTTGAGAAAGTTGTCTGTGATGTAATAGCGCGCATTGCGGCTCTTGCTATCGGAGAATACCGGGTGCAGCCTGTCGACCATTCCGTAGCGACTGACCAGACGAGTGATGTGGGTTCCGAGCGGGGTGCTATCGTGCGGATCGTTGAGCGCGTTGACGAGTTGCGCATGATTGCAGCCGGGATGATCAGCGAGATAGTGGAGGATCGAAACCGCCCGTCCTCTCAGCTCGCGGAGGAACCAAGTGTCGGCCTCCTCGGAGAGTGGACTCGAGCCGCGCAGGAACATCCGCACGAGAAGCTCCCGCGCCAGATCCTGAGGCGGCACTTCAAAGAGGCGCTGCTCGAAGGCGTCGTGGTAGAACTTCGGCACCCCCTCGAAGAAGGTCCAGAGCGTGAGCCATTGAGCGGTGCTTGCTACTCCCTGGCTGCGGAAGACACTCATGAGGTCCTCGAACTCCCAATGATCGAGTCTCAGTTGCGCCGTGATGCGCCCGTACAGCGGGGCAGCCTTGTCCTCGAGTAAGGCACTCATGTCCGAGTGCAACGACCCGAGCACGAATATTCCTCCTCTCGTGAGTGCGGCACTGCGCAGCTTGTCTACCTCGGCCTGAAGGAAGGAGTTGAAGTGGCGCAACGCCGATCGCGTGAAATACTGGAACTCATCGAGCACGACCACCATCCCTGCTCGGCAAAGCTCGCCAATGGCCGCCGCCATGGAGGGGAAATCTACGACCGAATTCGCGAGCGCTCGCGCTTCGTTCCGGTCCGACTCGTCGAGACTGCGACGGAATGTGGCCGCGACATCCCGCTCGTCGGAATCGGGCGTTTGCATGTAGATGAGCTTCGAGCCAAAGTCATCGCTGTTGCGTGCGAGCTGCCCGAGGAGAGTGGTTTTGCCTATTCGGCGCCTCCCCTCGATCCGGCAAAAAAACCAGCGTCCGGCCTCGGCCACTCGGCGTAGCTCCCGTAGGGGCTCCGTGCGACCATAAAAGCCCCACTCCGCCATCGCCGATCTCCTTAAGATACTTTTTTGTATGCTAAGCGAAATTAGGGCTCAAGTCCATGATTACAAGGTCTATTTTCGTGCGCGCCCACTGCAAGGACGAGGCTCGAACGATGCGCTCCAGTGGGACCCATGATGACTGCCGGACTTTCAGCGGATGGCCACCCTGTGCGAGTTCGTAGCCGCCTTTTTGAGCGAGGATCGGGACTTGGGCGGTTCTGCATTCTGTGCGAGCGCGTCCGACCGAATGAGGCATTCGGCGGGGAGGGCCGTGACCGCGTCGTCCCGTAGGTCTCGCGCAGCCACGACCCGCCGCGGGCGGCAGTCGGCAGGCGAGGCTAAGAGCCCCCACCGGGGCCTGGACACGGCAGGTATAGCGCGTAACCAGCTGCTTTTTTACTGGCGGAGAGGGTGGGATCGTAAGTGCCCGGATAACCCATTGAAAAACAAGCCTATCCGCGTCACCCCCGGTGATGGAATGCCCCCTAGAATACCCCCAGGCTGGACTGGCTTTCCACGCTCGTCCACAGACCTGGGAAGCCGACAAACACTCCGTGCCCACCCATGATCCCAGACGCCCCGCTCACGTAGGCGCGAGTGACATCTCCGCCAGGATGGTCTCGTAGGGAGCCGTCAGGCGGCCCTCATCGCGCTCCAGGAGCCCGGCTGTGGTGAGCCTCTCCACATCATCGTAGACGTTTTTGTAGTCGCGATGCAGTCGTTCGGCGAGCTCACGCACCGATGTAGCTTCTTCCCGCCGGACTTCCTTCAAAAGCCGAAGCCGCTCATCCGACAGGGTGCCGAGCATCTGCTTGAAGTCCACGAACGTAAGGTGTTCCTCACGTACGCTCTCGCCGCTCGCGGCCCGCCGCCACGCATCCACGAAGCGCCGGCCCATATCCTCGGCAGTGCCCAAATGAACCTGAATACGTCGGTTGGTCATCTCACTTACCTCCCAGGCGGCGCCTATCCGCTAGGAAATCCTCAACCAGTCGTTTCTCGTCCGTAAAAGCATAAGCATCCTCGCGTCCTTCGATATGCCGGTGGTCCCCCTTGCCTGTCTCATTGTCGTAGCGCACGACAGGGCGATCCGGAAAGCCGTAGAAGAGCCGATACTTGAAGCGATGCTGAGAGCCCGGCACCGGCTCCTCAAGCTGCCAAATCACCATCTCCGTAATCGAGCCATCGATTAGGTCAACCTGCTTGTCCCTGAAAATTAGGGTCGCCTTGGCCATATGGTGTATAATACCATAATAAGAGATCAGGGTCACGCTCACCATAGGGCCAAGAGGGCTTGGATCTCCGAAAGCGCAGGCGTCCTGGACGCCAAGCCAGCCCCAGGCCTTCTTTGTGATGCGCGATACGCTTGGTGCTTCAGGAAGACATAGCGCAGGGCGTTGTGCGTGGGCGCCGCACACCAGAGAGCCGGCTGCCCGTCGGCCCGTACGGGCTGGGAC
>JASHVV010000058.1 GCA_030044385.1 Gammaproteobacteria bacterium | reverse complement strand
CACGCAGACGGTCTTCCGCACCGCGCTCCGCGGCCTCGAGAAGCTCCACGAGGGCAAGGTGCGCGATATCTACTCGGCCGGCACCGATGCGCTGCTCATCGTGACGACCGACCGGCTGTCGGCCTTCGACGTCGTGTTGCCCGACCCGATTCCGGGCAAGGGCCGCGTGCTCAACGAGATTTCCAACTTCTGGTTCGCGCGCACCCGCCACATCGTGCCGAATCATCTGACGGGGCGCCCCGTCTCCGACCTGGTCGGCGACCCGGCGGAGCGCGCCGCGCTGGCAGGCCGCTCGGTCATCGTGCGGCGACTGAAGACGCTGCCGCTCGAGGCGGTGGTGCGCGGTTACCTGATCGGCTCCGGCTGGAAGGACTACCGGAAGACCGGTGGCGTGTGCGGCGTCGCACTGCCCGCCAACCTGCCGCTCGCGTCACGGCTGCCGTCGCCCATCTTCACGCCGGCGACCAAGGCGGCCGCCGGCGAGCACGACGAGAACATCTCCTTTGCGCAGGTCGAGAGCCTCATCGGGGCGCCTCTGGCGGCGCGAGTCCGGGACACGGCCATTGCGCTCTATGAATTCGCCGCGGCCCATGCGCTCAGCCGCGGCATCATCATTGCCGACACCAAGTTCGAATTCGGTGTCGATGACAGCGGCACGCTCACGCTGATCGACGAGGCGCTCACGCCCGACTCCTCGCGCTTCTGGCCCGCGGACACCTACCGCCCCGGCACCAGCCCGCCGAGCTTCGACAAGCAGTTCGTGCGCGACTACCTGGAGACCCTGGACTGGAACAAGCAGGCGCCGGGCCCGAAGCTCCCGGCGCAGATCCTGGCGAAGACGAGTGAGAAGTATCGGGAGGCGTTGACGCGATTGACGGCGTGACGCCCTGAAACGACGAGGCCCGCCGACTGGCGGGCCTCTTTCGTGTTGGCTGGGGGACTAGGATTCGAACCTAGGTAAACGGAGTCAGAGTCCGTTGTCCTACCACTAGACGATCCCCCAAGAGCCGGCGGGATTCTTAGCCCGAACCCGCGCCGGCCGCAAGAGGCTCGACTAGCGCTTCGAGTACTGTCCGCTGCGGCGGGCCTTGCGGCGGCCGACCTTCTTGCGCTCCACCTCGCGGGCATCGCGGGTGACGAAGCCGGCGTCGCGCAGCTGCTTGCGCAGGGTCTCGTCGTATTCGATCAGCGCGCGGGTGAGCCCTAAGCGGATGGCGCCGGCCTGGCCGGTGATGCCGCCGCCGTCGACGGTCACGCTGATGTCGAAGCGGCTGCCGAGCTGCAGCGCCTCGAGCGGCTGACGCACGATCATGCGCCCGGTCTCGCGCCCGAAGAACTCATCGAGCGGACGGGAGTTGACCGTGATGTGGCCGGAGCCCGGCCGGAGATAGACGCGGGCGGTCGCGGTCTTGCGCCGGCCGGTGCCATAGTTCGTTTGCTGCGTCGCCATCAGTGCGATTACCTCAGATCTCGATCTCGAGCGGCTGCGGCTGCTGCGCCTGGTGCGGGTGCTCGCCGCCCGCGAATACGTGCAGTTTCTTGAACATGCGCCGCCCCAGCGGGTTCTTGGGCAGCATGCCCTTGACGGCGAATTCGATCGCGCGCTCCGGATGCTCGTCGAGGAGCTTCTGCAAGGCGATCGACTTGATGCCGCCGATGTAGCCGGTATGGTGATAGTACATCTTGTCGCTCAGCTTGCGGCCGGTGACCCGCACCTTGCCGGCGTTGAGCACCACGATATGGTCGCCCATGTCGACATGGGGGCTGTAGTCAGCCTTGTGCTTGCCCTTGAGCCGATGCGCGATCTGCGAGGCGAGGCGTCCGAGCGTCTTGTCGGTCGCATCGACCACGAACCAGTCGCCCCGGACGCTGCCGGATTTGGCGAAAACCGTCTTCATATGAGCCTCAACGAGCCGCCTCTCACGCGGCCAGCAATAACACCAAAGCACAAGGCACATGGATGTGCCCCGCCGCCGCAGGTGGCGGAGCTTTGGGCAAAAACCACGCTTTTTGCCCAAAGCAGCGCTGGGCCGGGCAGGAGCCCGGATCCAGCGCCTTCAAACGGTAACCCGGATCCAGCGCCTCAACGAGGGCCGGCAAGTCTACTGAAGGTGCCCCGGTATTGCAAAACCACCCTTATAATGCCCCCTCATGGAAGCCGCGCACCCTCTGGATGCCTGGATTGGCGCCGCCGACCGGGCGCTACGGGCGCTGTTCGCGCCGGCGCAAGCCTCCCGCCCCGTTCCCCGGCCTCCCCCCACGCCCACCCCCGCGGGGAGCGAGACGGAGCTGTCCCCGGACGAGCGGCGCCGGGCTGCGGCCCTGATGCGGGTCAACCATGCCGGGGAGATCGCGGCCCAGGCCCTCTATCACGGCCAGGCCATCGCGGCGCGCTCCGACGCCACGCGCAAGCTCCTGCTCGAGGCCGCGCGCGAGGAAACCGATCATCTCGCCTGGTGCGAAAGCCGGCTGCGGGAGCTGGAATCCCGCCCCAGCGTGCTGAACCCGCTGTGGTACGCCGGCTCCTTCCTCATCGGTGCGCTCGCCTCGCTCGCGGGTGACCGGGCCAGCCTCGGCTTCGTGGTGGAGACCGAGCGGCAGGTCGAGGGGCACCTCGACCAGCATCTCGGCCGCCTGCCGGCCGCCGACCTGCGCAGCCGCGCCATCGTGCAGCAGATGCGCACGGACGAGGCGGCCCACGGCGCCAACGCCAGAGCCGCCGGCGGAATGGACCTGCCGGGACCGGTTCGCGCGCTCATGCGCCGGACGGCCCAGGTCATGACCGGCACCGCGTACTGGGTCTGATCGCAGCGCGCACATGCCGGCGGCGATACGACCCAAAGCAACGCGCCGCTCTGGTTTTCGTTGCGTCGCGTGCGGTACGCTTACGTTGACGGGGGATCAACGTATAAACACTCTCGCACTCTCATCATGACCACACAAACTCGGGGAGCGGGTATGGAAGAGAACGTCAAGCCGCTGAGCGACATTCCGGCGATCAACCGGTTCTTGAGCTACTGCCGCATCCGTACCGTCCCCTCGAAGACGGTCGTGATCCACGCAGGCGACCTGCCGGATGTCCTCTACTACATCATCAGCGGCTCCGTCGAAGTGATGATCGAGGACGAGGAAGGCAACGAGATGGTGCTCGCCTACCTCAACCGGGGGCAGTTCTTCGGCGAGATGGGACTCTTCTTCAGCGACCAGCCGACCCGCAGCGCCTGGGTACGGACCCGCAACCAATGCGAGCTGGCGGAAATGACCTACCCGCGCTTCCGGCAGATCGCCGCCGAGAGCCCCGGGCTGATTTTCGAGCTCGCCACCCAGCTCGCCACGCGCCTCGACCGCACCAACCGCAAGCTCGGCGACCTCGCCTTCGTGGACGTCACCGGCCGGGTGGCCCACGCCATCAATAATCTCTGCGAGGAGCCGGATGCGATGACGCATCCGGAAGGCATGCAGATCAAGGTCAGCCGGCAGGAGCTCTCGCGCCTGGTCGGCTGCTCGCGCGAGATGGCGGGACGGGTGCTGAAGGTGCTGGAGGACCAGGGCCTGCTGCGCGCCACGGGCAAGACCATCGTCGTGTTCAACGCGCGGCCGAAGATGAAGACCCGCCCGGTCATCGTGCCGGCCAAGCCGGTCGCGAAGACCCCGATGCCGCCGGAGATCGACGACGAGGATGACGAGGACGACGACGAGGAGTAGTCAGCCCGCCGCGATCTGCCGGCGCATCGCCTCGATGGTCGCGGCGTAGTCCGCGCTGCCGAAGATCGCCGACCCCGCCACGAAGGTATCCGCGCCCGCGCGCGCGATCGCCTTGATGTTGTCCACCTTGACGCCGCCATCGATCTCGAGCCGGATCTCGCGGCCGGTCGCATCGATGCGGCGGCGCGCCTCCACCAGCTTGCGCAGCGCCGTCGGAATGAACTTCTGGCCGCCAAAGCCGGGGTTGACCGACATGATGAGGACCAGGTCGAGCTTCTCCAGCGTGTAATCGAGGTAGTCCAGAGGCGTCGCGGGGTTGAATACCAGCCCCGGACGGCAGCCCTGCTCCCGGATGTGCTCGATCGTGCG
>JASHVV010000433.1 GCA_030044385.1 Gammaproteobacteria bacterium | reverse complement strand
CCAAGGACGGCGTGTGGGCGCCTCCCGGCCGCTATACCGTCGAGCTGACAGTGGACGGGCGCAGTTACCAACAGCCGCTCACCGTCCTGGCCGATCCGCGCGTCAAAGCGTCCACGGCGGCGTTGCTGCGGGAATTCGCGCTGGCGCGCAAGGTGGAGGCGGAGCAGCTCCAGGTCGCCGCGGCGCTCGCCCGCGCGGAGAAGCTCCTCGATGCGCTCGACGGCCGGCTCGCCACGGCCGGCAGGCTGCACGGCGAGATGGCGGCGCTGCAGGCCAGGGCCGCCGACATCTCCGGGACGCGCCCGCACGCGGACCGTGTGCCGTTCCCGGCGGTGCCCCCTCGGCGAGCTGACAGTCTGCAGGCGATCTCCTCCGATCTCGATGGCCTGGAGTCGGCGGTCGATGGGGCGGACGCGGATCCGAGCCCGGACGCGCTGACATCCTACGCAACGCTCTCGCGGACATTGGCCGCGACGCTTGCGGAATGGAACGCGCTCGAGCGGACGGACGTGGCGAAGCTCAACGCGCGCTTGCAGGCTGCGGGGCGGCAGCCCATTTGAACGCGCCCTGAGGATCGTCGTCGTCCTCACCGGTGGCGCCTTCGAGCGCGAGCAGCTTGCGCTTGATCGGCAACCCGCCGCCGAATCCGGTGAGCGAGCCGTCCGCGCCGATGACCCGGTGGCAGGGGACGATGATCGGCAGGGGGTTGGCGCCGTTCGCGAGCCCGACGGCGCGCGAGGCGCTCGGCTTGCCGATGCGCCGCGCCAGCTCGCCGTAGGAGACCGTCTTCCCGTACGGAATCGCGGTGAGCGCGCGCCAGACCCGCCGCTGGAACTCCGTGCCTCGCGGCGCGAGCGGCAGATCGAACGCCCGCCGGCTGCCGGCGAAGTACTCGCCGAGCTGCGCGATCGCCGCCCGCAGCGGCGCCGCGTCGTCGATCCAACCGCCCGGCGGCCGCAGCGGCCGCGGACCGGACTGGAAACAGACCTGGATGAGACTCTCACCATCGCCGGCGAGAAGAAGCCGGCCGACGGGCGAGTCGATCTCATGCCAGTACAGGATTTCGGCTGCAATGCTCATCGGGAATCTCCACGGATTTGCCGGTCGCCGGCCGCACACCAGAGGTGCATGACCGCATAACCGCGCCAGGGCCGCCACGCCTCGGCGCGGCGATCCAGCTCTCTGGCCGTGAGCGGCGCTCCGCCCCCGGCCGCCATGCGCCGCACGACGAGGTCGGCGCCCAGAAACGCGTCGGGCTCTCCGAGCGCGCGCAGTGCGATGTAGTGCGCCGTCCATGCGCCAAAGCCCGGCAGCTCCTGCAGCCTCGCGATGACCTCCTCGGCCGGGCGGTCGAACGCGATCCGGCCCTCCGCCACGGCGAGCGCCAGTGCCTTCAGGGCGGCGATGCGCGCGCCGGTCAGGCCCAGGCCATCGAGATTCGCCGCCGCCAGTACCGGCGGTGTGGGAAACAGACGGTCGAGCCCGGCCGCCGCCGCCGCGACCCGCTCGCCCGCGCGCTCGACGAGGCGCCCGGCCAGAGTGCGCGCCGCTGCCACGGTGACCTGTTGACCCAACACCGCGCGCACTGCGCACTCGAACGCATCCCACGTGCCGGGTATGCGGATACCGGGACGGTGGCGCACCAGCGCGCGCAGCAGCGGATCCGACTCCAGCCCTTCGGCAAGCGACACCGGGTCGGCGGACAGATCGAACACGCGCCGTGCGGCCGTGGCGATCTGGAAGAGCGCCGCGGCCGGCGCGCCGCGCACCCGCAGCCGCAGCGCATCCTTGCCCGGCAGCGGCTGCACCTCGATCGCTGCATGGCCGGCGTCGGTGCGGATGAGCCGGGAGTAACTTTGCCCATCGACCCGCTCCACGCCGGGCGTGGCGCGCCGCGCGAGGAAATCGCGCAGGTGATCCCAGTCGTAGGGCGGCCGGTAGGCGAGCGCGAGCGACACCTCATCGCCCGCGGCGCGGGCCGGCGGCTCGCGGCGCTCGCGCCGCAGCTCCCGCGGCGGCCGCGCATAGGCCTTGCGGAACGCGTCATTGAAACGGCGCAGGCTGCCGAAGCCGGCGGCGAGCGCGATCTGCGTCATCGGTAAATCGCTCTCGTCGATCAGGCGCTTCGCGAAATGCAGGCGGCGCGTCTGGGCGACCGCGAGGGGCGATGCGCCGACGTGTTGTAGGAATAGGCGATCGAGATGCCGCGCCCCGACGCCAACTCGCGTAGCGAACTCACCCACGCTGACCTCGTCGAGCGCCCCCTCGTTGATGAGGCGCAGCGCGCGCCTCACGACCGCGGAGGTCCCGAGCCACGCCGGCGTGCCTGGCGCCGCCTCCGGCCGGCACCGCAGGCACGGCCTGAAGCCGGCTTCCGCCGCCGCCGCGGCGGAAACGAAATAACGCACGTTGCCGCGCTTGGGGGACGGCGACGCCGGGCAGATGGGACGGCAATAGATGCCGGTGGAAGCCACGGCGATGAAGAACTTGCCGTCGAAGCGGGGATCGCGGCTGCGGCGCGCCCGTTCCAGCACCGCGGGATCGAATGCGAGCATGGCCTGCATGGACGCGAAGATACGCCGGGACGCCGCCACGGACTAGCCATTTTCGGACGTCGACGCGCGCGGGCGGCCGCGGCACGGGGCCCGTGTCTGATCGGGCGGCAAGTCCGTCCGCATCTCGGCAATGAGACTCGAGTCACAGTGGGTTGCCAACAGGCGTTGGCACTTGAGATAGTATCGCGGGAGCGGTTCGCGTGGGTCTTATCGCGAAGCTCAGGACGAAGGGAGGGACGATGACGCTCTCTGCCTCGATTCGCGGGCGCGAGCCCGCACCCGGCGCGCTGCGCGCGATGCTCGTCGCCGGCGCGTTGGCCGCGGTGTCGCCGATGGCGCGCGCTCAGCCGTCCCCCACGACACAGGTCAACGAGCTCAAGCAGCTCAGCATCGAGCAGCTCACGAATGTCGAGGTGACATCCGTCACCCGCGGTCCGCAGCCGCTGTCCGAAGCCGCCGCCGCAGTGGCCGTCGTGACCAGCGACCAGATCGCGCGCGCCGGCGCAATGAACGTCCCCGAGGCGATCCGCTACGTTCCCGGCCTCAACGTCGCGCAGTTGACGGCAAGTCAGTGGGCCGTCAGCTCGCGCGGCTTCGCCAGCGTCAATTCTCCGGATCTTCTGGTGTTGAGCGACGGGCGGAGCATCTACACTCCGCTCTACTCCGGTGTCTTCTGGGACGTGCAGGACTACCTCATGCAGGACATCGACCGGATCGAAGTGGTGCGAGGTCCTGGCGCGGCGCTCTGGGGATCCAACGCCGTCAATGGCGTCATCAACATCATCAGCAAGAGCGCCCAGGACACGCAGGGGGGCTGGCTCGAGGCGGGCGGCGGCTCCGAGGAGCGCGCGCTGGTGGCGGCGCAGTACGGCGGCCAGATCGACGAGCAGACCGGCAACCAGGGCGGTGGCCCCGTCTACTATCGCGTATTCGCCAAGTACCAGGATGATGCTCCCGAGGACTATCCGGCCGGCGCGAGCTCCGATCAGTGGGATCTCGGCCACGTCGGCTTTCGCACCGACTGGAGTCCCGACTCGGCGGACGCGTTCACCCTTCAGGGCGATGCCTACGACGGCCGTATCGGGGAAGTGAGCCCGGCGGTGAACATCATCGGGCTGCCCGGGCCGAGGAACCCGCTGGTCGTGGGCGTCGGCGGCGGCAACGTCCTGGCTCACTGGCGCCACACGATGAGCGACGACTCCGACTACGAGGTGCGCTTCTACTACGACTACACGCATCGCAACGATCCGACCTTCATCGATGACCTCGGCACCCTCGATGTCGATTTCCTCGAGCATCTGCCGCTCGGCGCCGGCCAGAGGATCACCTGGGGCCTCACCGGGCGGACCATGGACGACATCAACCACGGCAAGGGTCTCTTCGCCCTGAATCCGCCCGATGCCCGCTACAATCTCGCGAGCGGCTTCGTGCAGGACGAGGTCTCGCTGGCGCACGCGGTGCGGCTGACGGTCGGCACCAAGCTCGAGCACAACGACTTCAGCGGCTTCGAGGTGCAGCCGAGCGTGCGCGCGGCCTGGGACCTCTCCGGCTCGCAGACGCTGTGGGGCGCAATCTCGCGCGCCGTCAGGGTGCCGACACGGATCGAGCAGGACGAGGACATCGACGCCACCAATCCCGCCGGCAATCCGGTCGCCGTGCTGCTCGGCAACCGCAATTTCCGCGCCGAGCAGGTGCTCGCCTTCGAGCTCGGGTACCGCTGGCGGCCGCTGTCCGATCTCTCCCTCGACCTGGCGGCGTTCCGCAACCGCTATACGGGCCTCGCATCGATCGAGTTCGGCACGCCGTTTCTCGACGTGGCCACCGGCCAGACGATCTACCCGCTCCTCACCGAGAACATGATCGACGGCCATGCGACCGGGCTCGAGACCCTCGCCCTCTACTCGCCGGTCGGATGGTGGCGGCTGTCGCTCAACTATTCCTACATGCAGATGGTCCTGGATGCGCTGGGGGAGGACCTCAACCGCAACCGCTTCTTCGCGGGCTCGACGCCCCGCAACCAGGCCGGCATCCAGTCCTACTTCGATCTGCCCCACGACGTGGAGGTTTACGGGGGCCTGCGAGTGCTGTCGGCCGTCGAGACGCTGCCCGAAATCGTCAACGGCACCGGCGATCCGGGCTATCAGGAACTCGACTTGAACGTGATCTGGCGAGCCACGTCGCATCTGACCGTGTCCCTGCAGGGGCTCAGCCTGCTGCACGCCAACCATGTGGAGTTCGGTGGGCCCGACGAGCGCAGCGCCATCGACCGCAGCGTCTTCGGGCGACTGACATGGGACCTGTAAGGAGGCGCGCGCCGGCCGTGGCCGTGGCGCTGCTCGCCGCCG
>JASHVV010000432.1 GCA_030044385.1 Gammaproteobacteria bacterium | reverse complement strand
TCGGTGCAATACGCCGAGAACCCGCCGAAGAGATACCAGGACATCTATCCCTTCTGGTTCGAGTGCGACGACTGGCAGGCGCTCTGGACAGAGCTGCGGAGCGTGTTCGAGTTCTGGCTCGCCCAGGGCGTGCGCATATTCCGGGTCGACAATCCGCATACCAAGCCCTTCGCCTTCTGGGAATGGGTGATCGGCGGGATCCGGCGCACGCATCCGGAGGTGATCTTCCTCGCCGAGGCGTTCACGCGGCCGAAGGTGATGTACCGGCTCGCCAAGCTCGGCTTCACCCAGTCCTACAACTACTTCCCGTGGCGCAACAGCAAGCGCGAGATCGTCGAGTACTTCACCGAGCTCACCACCCGCCCGGTGTGCGAGTTCTTCCGCGCCAGCCTCTGGCCCAACACGCCCGACATCCTGACCGAGTACCTGCAGTTCGGCGGCCGCCCGGCGTTCGTGACGCGGCTCATCCTCGCGGCGACGCTGGGGGCGAGCTTCGGGCTCTACGGACCGGCGTTCGAGCTCGCCGAGGCCCGGCCGCGCGAGAGCGGCTCGGAGGAGTACCTGGACTCGGAGAAATACCAGGTGCGCTCGTGGAGCCGCGACGATCCGGCGAGCCTCAGGGACCTGATCACGCGCCTCAACCGCATCCGCCGCGAGAATCCGGCGCTGCAGGGCGATGCCGGCCTGGTGTTCCATCCCATCGACAACGAGGCGCTGATCGTTTACAGCAAGACGCGCGAGGAGGACTCGGTGCTCGTCGTCGCCAACGTCGATCCCCATCACGCGCAGGCGGGTTGGGCGCGGCTGGACCTCGCCGCGCTCGGACTGGAGCCGGATGCGCCGTACCAGGCGGACGACCTCCTCTCGGGGGCGCGCTTCCTGTGGCGCGGCGCCCGCAACTATGTGGCTCTCGATCCCGCGGGCACGGCGGCGCACATCTTCAGGATCCGCCGCAAGGTGCGCAGCGAGCGGGACTTCGACTATTTTCTATGAACGCACCGGTCGAGCCGCCGCCCTTCACCGGCGATCCCCTCTGGTACAAGGACGCGGTCATCTACGAGCTGCACGTCCGCGCATTCTTCGACAGCAACGAGGACGGCATCGGCGACTTCGCCGGCATCACGCGCAAGCTCGACTACATCCAGGAGCTGGGCGTCAACACCGTCTGGCTGCTGCCCTTCTACCCCTCGCCCGGCCGCGACGACGGCTACGACATCGCCGACTACCACAACATCCATCCGCAGTACGGCACGCGGCGCGAGTTCCGCAATTTCGTGCGCGAGGCGCACCGCCGCGGGCTGCGCGTCATCACGGAGCTGGTGATCAATCACACCTCCGACGCCCATCCCTGGTTCCAGGCCGCGCGGCGCGCGCCGGCCGGCTCGGCGAAGCGCGACTTCTACGTGTGGAGCGATGCGCCCGACCGCTACGCCGGCACGCGCATCATCTTCCGCGACACGGAGAGCTCCAACTGGAGCTGGGACCCGCTCGCCAAGGCGTACTACTGGCACCGGTTCTTCAGCCATCAGCCCGACCTCAACTTCGACAACCCGCACGTCGTCCGGGCGGTGATCCGGATCATGGAGTTCTGGCTGGCGCACGGCGTCGACGGATTCAGGCTGGACGCCATTCCCTACCTGGTCGAGCGCGAGGGCACCAACAACGAGAACCTGCGCGAGACCCACGCGATCATCAAGCTCATCCGCGAGCGCATCGCCGCGAAACATCCGGACCGGATGCTGCTCGCCGAGGCCAACCAGTGGCCCGAGGACGTGCGCGACTACTTCGGCGACGGTGACGAGTGCCACATGGCCTATCACTTCCCGCTCATGCCGCGCATGTACATGGCGATCGCACAGGAGGACCGCCACCCGATCGTCGAGATCATGGATCAGACCCCGGAGATCCCCGATACCTGCCAGTGGGCGGTGTTCCTGCGCAACCACGACGAGCTGACGCTCGAGATGGTCACCAGCCGGGAGCGCGACTACATGTACCAGGCCTATGCCGCCGACACCCGCGCACGGCTCAATCTCGGCATCCGCCGCCGCCTGGCGCCGCTGATGGAGAACGATCCCGAGCGCATCAAGCTCATGAACAGCCTCCTGCTCTCCATGCCGGGCTCGCCGATCATCTACTACGGCGACGAGATCGGCATGGGCGACAACTTCTATCTCGGCGACCGCAACGGCGTGCGCACCCCGATGCAGTGGAGCCCGGACCGCAATGCCGGGTTCTCGCGCGCGGATCCGCAGCAGCTCTACCTGCCGCCCATCATGGACCCGATCTACGGCTACGAGGCCGTCAACGTCGAGGCGCAGACCCGCGACCGCTCGTCGCTCCTCAACTGGATGCGGCGCATGCTCGCGGTGCGCAAGACCTCCCAGGCCTTCGGCCGGGGTACGCTGCGCTTCATCCGGCCGGGCAACCGCAAGGTGCTGGTGTATCTGCGCCAGTACGGCGAGGACGCGATCCTCTGCGTCGTGAATCTATCGCGCTCGGCCCAACCCGTGGAGATCGACCTCTCCGAGCACAAGGGCGCCATACCCATCGAGCTCCTCGGGCGCACTCCCTTTCCGCCGGTGGGCGAGTTGCCCTACCTGCTGACGCTCCCGGCCTACGGCTTTTACTGGTTTCGACTGAGCCGCGAGGCGGCCCCACCCCCGTGGCACGACGAGCGCCTGCCGCGCGAAGACCTGCCGGTGCTGGTGTTGGTGGAAGGCTGGAACAGCTTCTTCCCGGAAAAGGTCGCCGCCTGGCGCGCCGGGCTGGCGCGGCGGCTGCGCGCCCAGCTCGACGAGCGCATCGTGCCGCAGTACATCGCGGCGCAGCGCTGGTTCGCGGGCAAGGGAGCCGCCATCGGGAGCGTAAGGCTTCTGGACCACGCCGAGCGTCAGGACCCCCTGCCACGCTGGTTCGCCGGTATCTACAGCGTGGAGAGCGACGGCGTGAGCGATCACTACTTCGTGCCGCTCGCCATCGCGTTCGAAGACACGGAGGAAGCGCGCTGGCGCAGGCTGCAGCCGGCCGCGCTCGCCAGGGTACGCCAGCAGGCCACGGTCGGCGTTCTCGCGGACGCCTGCGGCGACGACGGTTTTGCGCACGCAATCATCGATGCGATCGGCGCCTCGGCGGAGCTCCCCACCCAGAAGGGTCGCGTGCGCTTCACGCCCGCCGCGCTCTACACGGAGCTGCGCGGCGATGCGGCCGCGGAGCTGCCGGTCACTCCGACGGGAGCCCAGACCAGCAACACCACTCTGCGGGTCGGCGATGCATTCTTCCTCAAGATCTACCGCAGGCTGCAGCCCGGGCTCAACCCGGAGCTCGAGATCGGCCGCTATCTCACCGAGGTCGCGCATTTCCCCAACATCGTGCCGGTTGCCGGGGCGGTGGAATACACCGACAGCGAGTCCACCGGCTACACCATGGTCTTGCTGCAGGCGTTCGTCCCCAATCAGGGCGACGGCTGGACCTACACCGTCGATTATCTCGCCCGCTTCCTCGAGGACCGCCGCAGCAGTGTACCGATGCTCGATGATGCGCACGGCCTGTATCTTTCGCTGGTGAGGACGCTCGGCATCCGTACGGCGGAGCTGCATCGCGCCCTCGCCGGGTCGACCGCCGATCCCGCCTTCGCCCCGGAGCCGATTACGGCCGAGGACGTGGCGGCGTGGAGCGCGGCGACGCGCGCCGCCGCGGAATCCACCCTGGCCCTGCTGGCATCCCGGCTGCAGGACCTTCCGGCCGCGGCTGCGGGCGATGCGCACGCGTTGCTCGCCAGGCGCGATGCCCTGTTGCGGCGCATCGAGGATTGCAACGCCGCCGCGCCTCGCGGCCTCAAAACCCGCCGTCACGGCGACTATCACCTGGCGCAGGTGCTCCTGAAGCGCAACGATTTCGTCATCGTGGATTTCGAGGGTGAGCCGGGACGCCCGCTGGCGGAGCGCCGCCGCAAGCACTCGCCGCTGACCGACGTGGCCGGGATGTTGCGCTCCTTCGCCTACGCACGCCATGCCGCGCTCGAGCGGTGCGCCTTGCAGGGCGGTGACGACTGCGGGCGATGGGAGCCGCAGCTGCAGGCCTGGGAGCAAGAGACGCGCCGCGCCTTCCTCGCCTGTTACGACGAGATCGCCGGCACGACGGGCATCTATGAGTCGCTGCGGCAGGCGCAGCCCCTCCTCGCCCTGTTCGAGATCGACAAGGCCCTTTACGAGCTTCGCTACGAGCTCGGGAACCGCCCGGACTGGACCCGCATTCCCCTTCATAGCCTCCTCGGGCTCACCGAGTGAGGGCCTGGGAGGTGCCATGGACCCCACGTCGAGCCGCCGGCGCAGCGTCGCCGGCCCAGGGCCGAGCCCTGAAGAACGGCAACGGATCGGCGCCGTGTGGCCCGGCAACCCCTATCCCCGCGGGGCCACCTGGGATGGCGAGGGCGTCAATTTCTCGCTTTTCTCCGCCAACGCCGACAAGGTGGAGCTTTGCCTGTTCGACCCCGCGGGCCGGCGCGAGGTGCAGCGCATCGAGCTGCGCGAGCGCACGGACGAGGTCTGGCACTGTTACCTTCCCGAGGCCCGGCCGGGATTGCTCTACGGCTATCGAGTGCACGGGCCCTACCGCCCGGAGCAGGGACAGCGCTTCAATCCAAGCAAGCTGCTGATAGAGCCTTACGCCAAGCGGCTCGAAGGCGCGCTCGCGTGGAGCGACGCGCACTTCGGGTATCGCGTGGGGCACCCGAAGGCCGACCTCTCCTTCGACAAGCGCGACAGCGCCCCGGGCACGCCGAAATGCCGGGTGGTCGATCCCGCCTTCACCTGGGGCGACGACCGGCCGCCGCGCATCCCCTGGCACGACACGGTGATCTACGAGGCGCACGTGCGGGGCCTGACCGTGCGGCACCCCGAGGTGCCGCCGCGGTTGCGCGGCACCTACGCGGGGCTGGCGACGGCGCCGATGATCGAGCACTTCCAACGGCTGGGAATCACGACTCTCGAGCTGATGCCGGTGCATGCCTTCGTCGACGACCGGACGCTGCTCGAGAAGGGGCTGCGCAACTACTGGGGCTACAACACCATCGGCTTCTTCGCGCCGGAGCGGCGCTACTCGGCCACGGGCCAGACGAGCGAATTCAAGACGATGGTGAAGACGCTCCACTCCGCAGGCATCGAGGTCATCCTCGATGTGGTCTACAACCACACGGCCGAAGGCAACGAGCTCGGGCCGACGCTCTCGCTGCGCGGCATCGACAACGCCGCCTACTATCGCCTGAGCCCGGAGAACGCGCGCTACTACATGGACTTCACCGGCACGGGCAACACGCTGAACCTGCGGCACCCGCGCGTGCTGCAGCTCATCATGGACAGCCTGCGCTACTGGGTGCAGGAGATGCACGTCGACGGGTTCCGCTTCGACCTCGCCTCCGCGCTGGCGCGCGAGCTCTACGATGTCGACCGGCTGGGCTCGTTCTTCGACACCATCGGCCAGGACCCGGTGCTGTCGCAGGTGAAGCTCATCGCCGAGCCGTGGGACATCGGCAGCGGCGGCTATCAGGTCGGCAACTTCCCCCCCGGCTGGAACGAATGGAACGACAAGTATCGCGACAGCCTGCGCGCCTACTGGAAAGGCGACGAAGGCCAGATCGGCGAGTTCGCGCGCCGCTTCACCGGCTCCGCCGATCTCTACGAGGCGAGCGGCAGGAAGCCCCACGCCAGCATCAATTTCATCACGGCTCACGACGGTTTCACGCTCGAGGACCTGGTGAGCTACAACGAGAAGCACAACGACGCGAACGGCGAGAGCAACCGCGACGGCACCAGCGACAACCGCTCCTGGAACTGCGGCGCGGAAGGACCGACCGGCGATGCGGCGATCCGCGCCTTGCGAATGCAGCAGAAACGCAACCTGGTGGCGACGCTCCTCCTCTCGCAGGGCGCGCCCATGGTGCTGGGCGGCGACGAGCTCGGCCGCAGCCAGCGCGGCAACAACAACGCCTATTGCCAGGACAACGAGCTTTCCTGGCTCGACTGGGAGCTCGACGCCGCCGGCGAGGCGTTCCTCGAGTTCACCTGCCGGCTGATCGCGCTGCGCCGGCGCCACCCGGTGTTCAGCCGCCGGCACTTTCTTCAGGGCGATGCGGCCACCGCGGACGGCCTGCGGGAGATCCTCTGGCTCAGCCCCGACGGGCGGGAGATGGCCGCGGCGGATTGGGGCATGCCGTTCGCCCGCTGCCTCGGGCTCTACCTCGCGGGCGCCGCCATCGAGCGCCGCGACCGGCGCGGGCGGCCGGTGACGGACAACAACTTCGTGCTGCTCTGCAACGCGCACCACGAGCCGATTCCGTTCCAGCTTCCCGAGGCGCTCGCCGGCAAGGTGTGGTGGAGCGTGCTCGACACGGCCGCCGCCGCCGCGCCGTTCAAACAGGAGCGGCTCGAGCCGGGGACCCGCTATCCGCTGCAGGGGCGCTCGCTCGCGCTCCTGCGCGAGACGGCGTACCGATGACGGCGCGGCGGCACGAGATGCCCTTCGGGGCGCAGGTGCTGCCGGGCGGGGGGGTGCGCTTCCGGCTGTGGGCGCCCGCGGCCGCGCGAGTGGACCTCGTGTTGGAATCGTCTTCGGGCCCGGAGCAGGTGCCGCCGCTGGAAATGAGCCGGCAGATGAGCCGGCAGGGCGGATTCGAGCTGGTCGTCCGCGGCGCGCATGCCGGCAGCCGCTACCGCTTTCTGATCGACGGCGAGGCGCTGGTGCCCGATCCGGCGTCGCGGCGCAACAGCCAGGGCGTTCACGGCCCGAGCGAGGTGGTCGACCCCGAGGCTTTCGCCTGGACGGACGAGGACTGGCGCGCCCCGCCCTGGCGGGAATCCGTGATCTATGAGCTGCATGTCGGCACGTTCACGCCCGAGGGCACCTTCACGGGCGTCAGCCGCAAGCTCGAGCATCTGCGGCGGCTCGGGATAACGGCCATCGAGCTCATGCCGGTGGCCGAGTTCCCGGGCTCGCGAGGCTGGGGCTATGACGGTGTATTGCCGTATGCGCCGGCCTCGGCCTACGGCTCGCCCGAGGATCTCAAGTCCCTGGTGTGCGCGGCGCACGCGCACGGCATTGCGGTGATGCTCGACGTCGTCTACAACCACTTCGGTCCCGAGGGCAACTTCCTCCATCTCTACGCGCCGCGGTTCTTCACGGATCGTCATTCGACGCCCTGGGGGGCGGCGATCGACTTCGAGCGCCCCGAGAGCCGCGCCGTGCGCGATTTCTTCATCCACAACGCGCTCTACTGGCTCGAGGAATATCATCTGGACGGGCTCAGGCTGGATGCGGCGCACGCGATCTTCGATGCGGGCGAGCCACACATCCTCACCGAGATCGCGCGCGCGGCGCGGGCCGGGCCGGGCCGGGAGCGCCCGGTGTATCTCGTGCTCGAGAACCTCGCCAATGAGGCGCAGCGGCTCGGCGCCCCCGGCGCGCAGGACGCTTTCGATGCCCAGTGGAACGACGACTGCCATCATTGCCTGCACGTCCTGCTGACGGGCGAGTCGGACGGCTATTACGAGGATTATCAGGACCGTCCGCACAAGCTCCTCTGCCGCTCACTGGCGGAGGGGTTCGTATTCCAGGGTGAGCGCTCCCGCCACCTCGGCTGCCCGCGCGGCGAGCGCAGCGCGCACCTGCCGCCGTCGGCATTCGTCAACTTCCTGCAGAATCACGACCAGGTGGGCAACCGCGCCCGCGGCGAGCGCTTGGCGCAGCTCGCCCCGATCGAGGCGCTGCGCGCCGCAGCGGCGCTGCTGCTGCTCGCCCCTTCCCCGCCGATGCTCTTCATGGGCGAGGAGTGGGCCGCGCCCGAGCCCTTCCCTTATTTCTGCGATTTCGAGCCCGGGCTCGCCGCGCAGGTGCGGGAGGGACGCCGCCGCGAGTTCGCGCACTTCCAGGGCGTCATGCCCGATCCCGGCGCTCCGGCGACCTTCGCGTCGGCTCATTTGGAATGGACGCGCGCCGCGGAGCCTGCGCACGCCCGGACGCTCGATCATTACCGCCGGCTCCTCGCCATCCGCCGCCGCGACATCGTGCCGCTCCTGCCGCGAATCTCGGGCGGAGCGTGCGTCGCCTTCGACCCGGGCGGCGCCTTCGCGGTCGACTGGACGCTGCGCGATGA
>JASHVV010000431.1 GCA_030044385.1 Gammaproteobacteria bacterium | reverse complement strand
TCCCGCCGCTGGGGTGTGTTCCACTCCTCCGAGCTGTCCTACGTCTTCGGCACCCTGGATGCGGCGCCGGAAAGACACTTCACCCCCTTCGATCGGGCGCTCTCGCGGACGATGTCGCGCTACTGGGTCAACTTCGTGAAAACCGGCAATCCCAACGGCCCCGGTGTGCCGCCTTGGCCCCGGATGCAGGGACCCGATCCGCGCCTGCTGTGCATCGGGCCGCGTCTCTTGCCGGTGCCCATCCTGCCGGCGCGCAAGCTCGCGGCGATGCGGGCATTCATCGCCGGGGGCGGCCAGCCGAGCCTGTGGTGGTGACGGGGGTTCCCGCGCAGGATCAGATCGCCAGTGTCAGGCTGATCGGACAGTGGTCGCTGCCCATGACGTCGGCGTGGATCTGCGCCGCCTTGACGCTCTTCTGCAGGCTGCCGGAAACGAGGAAGTAGTCGATTCTCCACCCGACGTTGCGGGCGCGGGAGTTGGCGAAGTGGCTCCACCACGTGTAGTGGCCGTTGCCCTGCTCGAAGAGCCGAAGGGTGTCGAGGAAGCCGGCGTCGACGAAGCTCTGGAAGCCCGCGCGCTCCTCGTCGGTGAAGCCTTTCTTGCCGCGATTGGGCTTGGGATTGGCGAGGTCGAGCTCCGTGTGCGCGACGTTGAGGTCGCCGCAGAAGACCACGGGCTTTTTCTTCTCGAGCTGCCGGCAATAGGCGAGGAACGCCGGATCCCAGTGCCGGTGCCGCAGCGCCAGGCGGCTGAGGTCATCCTTGGCATTGGGCGTGTACACGGTGACGACGTACAGCTTGGGGAATTCCGCGGTAATGACCCGGCCTTCCTCGCTGCTGTCGCGCTCGAGCTCATCAGTGAATCGAAAGCGCTGGGCGAACGCCTTCGGGAAGCCGTTGACCACCGACAGCGGCTTCTCCTTCGAGAATAGGGCGGTGCCCGAGTAGCCTTTTTTCACCGCGGAGTTCCAGTACTCGTGATACTCCGCCAGATCGATCTCGACCTGCCCCCGCTCCGCCTTGGTCTCCTGCAGGCACAGGACGTCCGGCTTTTGGGTCTTGATGAAGCTCTGAAAGAGGCCCTTGTTGATGACGGCGCGGATGCCGTTGACGTTCCAGGAATAGAGTCGCATTTCTGGACAAGTATACAGGTCCCGGTGCGGTAGGATGGAGCGGTTCGCTCGCTACCCTGGAGGTCGTCCGTGGCTCTTTCCCCGCTCGCAGGCAAGCCGGCGCCGAGGGCGCTGCTGATCGATCCGGCGCGGCTCGAGAGCGAGTTCTACGGCCGCAAGCCCGATCCGGCGGACCCTGCCCAGCGGGTGAGCTTCGGCACGAGCGGGCACCGGGGCTCCCCCTTGGTGGGCTCCTTCAACGAGGCGCACATCCACGCCATTACTCAGGCGATCTGCGAATACCGCAAGGGGCAGGGCATCACGGGGCCCCTCTACATGGGCCGCGACACTCACGCGGTCTCCGGTCCCGCCCAGCGGGCCGCGCTCGAGGTGCTCGCGGCCAATGGCGTCGAGACCGTGATCCAGCCCGCGGACGGCGTGACACCGACTCCGGTGGTGTCGCGCGCCATTCTCGTACACAACCGCGGCCGGACGGAGCGCCTCGCTGACGGCATAGTCGTCACGCCGTCGCACAATCCCCCGGAGGACGGCGGCTTCAAATATAACCCGCCCAACGGCGGTCCCGCCGACAGCGACGTCACCGGTTGGATAGAGAGGCGTGCCAACGCCTTGCTGGGCGAGAGCAATGCCGGCGTCCGGCGCGTGCCAATCGAGACGGCGTTGCGCGCCGGGACGACCCATCAGGAGGATTTTGTCGCTCCCTATGTCGATGACCTCGCCAACGTCATCGACATGGAGGCCATCCGGGCAGCGCGGCTGTCCATAGGCGTCGACCCGCTGGGCGGCGCCGCGGTGCACTACTGGGAGCCCATCAACAGGAAGTACGGCCTCGATCTCGACATCGTCAACCCCAGGGTCGACCCGACTTTCGCCTTCATGACGGTGGATCATGATGGCAAGATCCGCATGGACTGCTCCAGCCCTTATGCGATGGCCGGGCTCCTGCAGCTCAAGGATCGCTACCGCGTCGCTTTCGCCAACGATACCGACGCCGATCGACACGGCATCGTCACACCGTCGGCAGGCCTACTGAATCCCAACCAATATCTCGCCGTGGCTATCCGCTACCTGCTCACCAATCGTCCGGGTTGGAGTCCCGCGGCGGCGGTGGGCAAGACGCTCGTCTCGAGCGGCCTGATCGACCGGGTGGTGGCGCGTCAGCAGCGGCTGTTGCGCGAGGTGCCGGTCGGCTTCAAATGGCTCGCGCCGGGACTGCTCGACGGCTCGCTCTGCTTCGGCGGCGAAGAGAGCGCCGGCGCCAGCTTCCTGCGCCGCGACGGCACCGTCTGGACGACCGACAAGGACGGACTCATCATGGGCCTGCTCGCGGCCGAGATCACCGCGCGCACCGGCCGGGACCCGGGCGAGCACTATCGCGAGCTGACGGCGGAGCTCGGCACGCCCTGGTACACACGCATCGACGCGCCTGCGACGGCGGAGGAGAAGGCGCGCATCGCCAGCCTCGCGCCGGCAGCCGTTCGCGCCACGACGCTCGCCGGGGAGCCGATCACAGGCAAGCTCACGCGTGCTCCGGGCAATGGCGCGCCGATCGGCGGCCTGAAGATCGTCGCCGCGAACGGCTGGTTCGCCGCCCGGCCGTCCGGAACCGAAAGCCTGTACAAGATTTACGCCGAAAGCTTCCGCGGCGAAAGCCACCTCGCGGCCATCGTCGAGGAGGCGCAGCGGATCGTCGGCGATGCGCTTAAATCTGCCTGAGGAGTGAATGATGCAAGCGACATTCGAGCTCAATCGCGCGGGCCAGAGCCTCTGGCTGGACAACATCACGCGCGAGCTGCTCACGAGCGGCACCCTGCGGCGCTACATCGATGAGCTCTCCGTCACCGGCCTGACCTCGAACCCCACGATCTTCGATCAGGCAGTGAAGAACGGCGCGGCCTACGACGAAGACATCCGCGCGCTCGCCAGGAAGGGCCTCGCGGACGAGAAGCTCTTCTTCGAGCTGGCGCTCGAGGATCTGACACGCGCGGCCGATCTCTTCCGCGGCGTGCACGACCGCACCGCGGGTGTCGACGGCTGGGTGTCGCTCGAGGTCTCGCCCCGCCTGGCCTACGACGCCGACTCGACGCTCGCCGAAGCGCGGGACCTCCACGGCCGTGCGGCGCGTCCCAACCTCTTCATCAAGATCCCGGGGACGAAGGCAGGCCTGCCGGCGATCGAGTCCGCCATATTCGCCGGGGTGCCCATCAACGTGACGCTGCTCTTCTCGGCGGAGCAGTACGCGGCCGCGGCGGAAGCCTGGCTGCGCGGGATCGAGCGCCGCATCGCCGCCGGCCTGAATCCCAACGTCGCCTCGGTGGCGTCCCTCTTTCTCAGCCGCTGGGACGTCGCCACGGCCGACAAGGTGCCGGCGGAGCTGCGCAACCGGCTGGGGCTCGCCGTCGGCCACCGCTCCTATCGCTCCTACTGTGAGCTCCTGACCTCGCCGCGCTGGCTGCGGGCGCTCAACGCCGGCGCCCGGCCGCAGCGGCTGCTCTTCGCGAGCACCGGCACCAAGGACCCGAAGGCTTCGGACGTGCTCTACATCGAGGGACTGGTGGCGCCTTACACCATCAACACGATGCCGGAGAACACGCTCAAGGCGTTCGCCGATCACGGCAAGGTGGGCAATGCGCTCGGCAAGGACGGCGGCGACAGCGAGGCGGTGCTCGCGCAGTACTCGCGGGCCGGGGTGGATCTCGAGGCGCTCGCCGAGAAGCTGCAGCGGGACGGTGCCGATGCTTTCGTGAAGTCCTGGGACAACCTGATGAGCGTCATCGGCTCCAAGGCCACGGCCCTGAAGAAGGCGGCGGGAGCCGCCTAGTTCGGTCGGTCCTCGACGCGCCGCCAGGTCTGAGAGCGCCCGAGGAGGGAGATCCCGAGGAAGCCGCGCATGAGGAGCTCGTGGCCGCCGTCGGTCAGCCGCAGCGAGCAGCCGTAGACGCGTCCGGTATCGGGATCGAGGATGTCACCGCCGACATACTCGCCGTTCTGCGGCCTCAGGTGGCGCATCAACACCAGGCCGATGATCGGCTGGTCGTGCCGCGTGCCGGTGCACCGGGTGCAGCGGGCGCTGCGATCGTCGGTCGGCGAGCTCGGCTCGATGCGGCCGTAATAGAGGCCGTCGGACTCGAAGATGCGGATCAGCCCGAGCGGCTTGCCGGAGCTGTCGAGCGGCTGCCAGAGGCCTGCGGGCGTGGCGAGCCGCGCATCGGCGGCGCGGGCCGGCAGCGTGAGGGTCGCGCAGGCAAGGAGAAGCATCGATAGCGCGGCGAGGAGTCGCATCGGGACAGGCTCCGGTCAGCTGTTTGTCAGGAGGCGGCGCAGGTCGGAAGCGACCTGCTGCGCGGTGTTATCCGACAGCGCCAGCAGGCGCGCATGGCCGTCGCGGTCGAACACGAACACTGCGCTGCTGTGATCGACCTCGTAGTTGCCGTACCGGTCCGGCTTCTCGTAGTGGTAGGCGATGCGATACCGCTTGCTGAGCCGGGTGAGCTCGGCTTGATCGCCGCGCAGGCCGACGAACTGCGGCCCGAAGTTGCCGACGTACCGCTTGAGCACCGCCGCCGTGTCGCGGCGCGGGTCGACGCTGACGAACAGCACCCGCACCTGCGAGGCTTGCGGCCCCAGAGTCTGCAGCGCGTTGGCCAGCATGGCGAGCGTGGTGGGGCACTCATCCGGACAGCGGGTATAGCCGAAGTAGAGCAACACGACGTCGTGGCGGTAATCGGCGGCCGTGACCGGCAGGCCGTCCTGATCGGTCAGGTGGAATGCGAGGGGCGAGACGAGGCCCGTGATGTTCTTGAGCGCGTACTGCGGGCCGCTCCCGGCGCAGCCGGCAACCAGGCCCGTCAGAATCAGGGCGGCCGCCCAGCAGCGCAGATCCCCCGGCAGTCGTGACATCATCGCCGAGCGCGCCTCAGGCCTGATGGATCACCTTGGTGACGAGACTGTCGTCGAGGCCCTCCGCGCCGTCCTCGGAGCCGTGTCCGCTCTCCTTGACGCCGCCGAACGGCGCATCGGCGGCAGCCATGGCGACGGAGTTGATGCCGACCATGCCGGCTTCCAGGGCGTCGCCGATCAACATGGCGCGTTTGTTCGACTCCGTGAAGGCGTATGCGGCGAGCCCGTAAGGCAGACGGTTGGCTTGCTCGACTGCCTCGTCGAGAGTGGCGAACGGCGCGAGCACCGCGACCGGACCGAACGGCTCCTCGGTCATGATGCGCGATGCCGCCGGCACTTCGGACAGCACGGTCGGCTGGTAGAAGAATCCCTCCTTCCCGTGGCGCTCGCCGCCGGTGCGCAGGGTCGCCCCGTGGCTCACGGCATCGCCGATCAGCGCCTCCATGGCCTGCGGACGGCGCGGGTTGGCCATGGGACCCATGTGATGGCGCTCGATGAGGCCGTCGCCGACCTCGACCTTGCGCGCGCGCTGGGTGAAGGCGGTGACGAACCGCTCGTAGATGCCTTGCTGCACATAAAAGCGTGTCGGCGACACGCAGACCTGGCCGGCGTTGCGGTATTTCGCGGTGGCGAGCATCTCCACGGTGCGCTCGAGATCGGCATCGTCGAAAACGATGACGGGCGCATGGCCGCCGAGCTCCATCGTCGTGCGCTTGACGGTGGCCGCCGCGAGCGCGAGCAGGTGCTTGCCGACGACCGTCGAGCCGGTGAACGAGAGCTTGCGCACGACGGTCGAGGCGAGAAGATGCCGCGACACTTCGTCGGGCACGCCGAAGACGAGCTGCGCGACACCGGCGGGCAGGCCGGCATCGACGAGTGCGCGCACCACTTCGATCGCCGAGGCGGGCGACTCCTCCGCGGGCTTCAGGATCACCGTGCAGCCGGCGGCGATCGGCGCCGCGAGCTTGCGGGCCGGGTTGATGACGGGGAAGTTCCAGGGCGCGAACGCGGCCACGGGGCCGATCGGCTCCTTGACGACCAGCGAGCGGGTGCCGGTGGGCCGCACCAGCACCTTGCCGTAGGCGCGGCGGCATTCCTCGCCGAAGAACTCGAACAGATTGGCGGCGGCGAGCGTTTCCGCGCGCGTCTCGCGCAGTGGCTTGCCTTCCTCCAGGGTGGCTACGCGCGCGATGTGGTCCACGCGCTCGCGCATGAGCTGTGCGGTGCCCTTGAGCACCCGCGAGCGCTCCTCAGGCGTGGAGCGCTTCCACTGCCGGAACGCGCGCTCCGTCGCCGCCAGGGCGCGATCCAGGTCGGCGGCGTCGGCGAGGGGCAGCTCGCCCAGCGATCCGCCGGTCGCTGGATTCACGACGCGGTGCGTTCTGCGCCTCTCCGCGCCGATCCATTCGCCATCGATGTACAGCTTCAGGTCTGTGTATCCGCTCATTGTGCCTCGGGCCGCTCGTGCGGCAGGTCGAAGTCCCGTAACCGTGCCCGCGATTCTACCGTGTCGTGTCCGCGCGCGGAGCGGCATGCCCGATCGGCAGCTCGAAAGGCACTGCCGGCAGGCCTTCCCGATCGTAGAGATTGCAGATCGGACTGTCGGCCCAGCAGTAGCGCACCGTAGCCGCCGCAGGCGTGGACGAGGCGTCGAGAGCGACATCCGTGCCGCGCTGTATCGCATCGGCGAACGCACAGTGTCCGGCGCGATCACAGAGCTGGAACCCGATCGGCCGGTTCCACTCCGCGGTCTCGAGTCCGCTGCCGTGCGCGTCGAATCGCACGAGCACCTGCCGTCCCGCACGCCACGCGGCGATGGGGCTCGGGCTCACGCCCGTGACGCTCTGGCGATATATGAGGGCGCGTGCGAGAAGCGCAAGGCGGCGGCCGACGTCCTGTTTGTCGGTCGGGTGGAGCGCTCGCCGCGAGCCGACATCGATCGTCACCGCCAGCCCGGCGTGCGGCGTGACTGCCACTACGCGACGCTGTACTTCACGCAGCTGTGCCCAATCGGACGGCTCCGGCTTGGTCTGATAGGGACCGAATCCCGGAAGCTGCACGATGAGGAATGGCGTGTCCGGCCCGAACTGACGGCGCCAGTCGCTGATCAGTGCGGGCAGCAGGCGCGCGTAGACCTTCGGCTGGCTCGCGTCCGACTCCCCCTGATACCAGATGACCCCGCGCACGTGCGTCGGCCCGAGCGGCGTGATCATGCCCGCGTGCAGCACCGTCAGGCCGAATTGGTTCTGCCAGGGGATGTGGGGGATCTGTCCCGTCCGGCTCATCGGGGCCGATGTCCGGTAGCGCCACTTGCCCGAGAGCCGCAGCGTCGTGCCGCCGGCGAGCTTCAGAGTCATCTGACTGCCGGGCAGCAGCGGGCCCGCGCCGCCAAACACGCCGAGCGCGATGACATTGCGGCCCGCATGCAGCACTCCGGCGGGCACACTGTACACACGCGGGACGTCGTAGCCTTCCGACGCGCCGACTTGCGTGCCATCGACCCAGGCGATGTCGGATTGATCGATGGGGCCGAGCGACAGCACGGCCTGCCGGCCCGCCTCCCGGGCGCTGACCCTGACGTCCGTGCGCAGCCACACGAGGCCGTTGAAGGTTTGAAGCTCCGGCACGTTCCACTCACGCCAGGTGCCGGTCGGCACGATCGTCGGCCAGGAGGTGTCGTCGTAGCGCGGCGCGTACCACGGCGGGCTCGCGGTGCTCGCCGGGTCGTGCGCGCGCCACCACTGCGCAGCGATGGCGTCCCAGCGCTTCCACGCCTCGGCCGGCGAGCGCTCATAGAGCGGCAGCAGCTCGAGATAGCGCTCATAGCCGCCGATCCGGCGGATCTCGCGCGGGCCGATCCAGGCCTGGATCAGCGAGCCGCCCCACGAGGACTCGATGAGCCCGACGGGTACGCCGAGGGCGGGCTGCAGATCGCGGCCGAAGAAATAACACACGGCCGAGAACTCGCGCACGCTGCGCGGGCTCGTCACGCGCCAGCGGGCGCCGGCGCCGAAGGTGCTGCGCGGCTCCGCGCTGCGGAAGCGCTGGACGTGGAACAGGCGGATCTGCCCGTTGTCGGCATTGTTGACGTCCTGGTCGTAATCCGAGGCGAGCCGCGTCGGATATTCCATGTTGGACTGACCGGAGCAGAGGAACACATCGCCGATCAGGATGTCGGTCGCCGTCTGGCGTGTCCCGGCCGTGCTCTGCGCGGTGAGTGTGTAGGGGCCGCCGGCGGGCAGGGCGGGAAGTGTCGCTTGCCAGCGCCCGTCAGCTCCCGCGTGCGCGGTGGCCCGTGAGGCGGTAGCGGATGCCGTCGCAAGAGTCACCGTGACGGTGGCCCCGGGCTTCGTCATGCCCCAGACGGGAATCGGCGCTTCCCGCTGCAGTACGGCATGGTCCTGAAACGTCGCGTGGAGGAGACCCGCCGCGGCGGGCTGGACGGCTATCAGCGCGAGAAGCAGCCAATGGAAGTATCGGTGCGGGAGGCAGCGGGCCATGGCGGGAAGGGTAGCGGTATCACCGCAGCGGCGCCACCGGCTGAGCCGTTCCCACCGCCACGCCCAGGCCGGGTGCTTCAGGCCGTGGGGCCGTTTCCGTATCCTAGCGGGATGAGCTCGATTTCCATGACGAGGCGTGAGCGGCTGCCTGCCGGGATTGCACTGGCGCTCGCCGTGCTGTGGACCTTCGTCGCCTCTGCGCAGCAGGCGCCCGCGAAGTCGCCGGCGCCCGCCGCAGGCTCATCGAACGCGACGACTGCGCAACCCGCGGCCGCAAAGCCGGCCCCGCTCCTGCCGCTGACGGCGAGCCAGGTGTTGACACACGTCCACCGCAGCGTCGACTGGTATCGCGATCTCACCGCGGTGGAGCAGATCGACCTGCCGGGAGAGGATCAGCTCGCCCGCAGCGAGCTGCAGCAGCAGGCTCTGACGGCGGTCAGTCTCGCCTTCCAGTTCGGTACGGCCGCCGAGGACATTCTGCGCCGCGAGCGGCAGCCGCAAGGCGCGAGCGCCGCGAACAAGGGGGGCACAACCGGAGCGCAGCCTGCCGCGCAGACCCGGGCCGCGCAGCTCGCGCAGGCGGCGGCGAGCCTTGCCGGCCGCGAGGCGACGCTCCAAGCGGAAATGGCGGCCGTCGACGCCCAGCTGCGCCGCGTGCGGGGAGTTCACGAGCGCGCCACTCTTGCCGGCCAGCGCGCCGGCATCGTCGCCGCCCTGCAGCTCGTGCAGCAGATCGAATCCGACGTCGATCAGCTCCGCCGCTTCCAGGAGAGCGCGCTCGCCGAGCAGGGCCCTGCCAAAGGCCTGCAGGCGCAACTGAAGCTACTCGAGCAGTCGGTTCCGGCGCTGTCGACGGCGACGCAGCCGGGAGGGACCGGCGCGGCCGCGGCAACTTCCTCGTCCGCCGCTCATGCGGCGGCCTCCACCGCGCCCGCCAAGCCCGCCGCGACCGGCAGCTTCCAACCTCAGTCCGCCGGCATCGTGACGCTCATCCAACACTGGTACACGCTGCACGGTTACCGGGTGCAGCTCGCGGCCGCCGGCAAGGACACGACCACCCTCGAGGCCGAGTTGACCGCTACGCGCTCGCAGCTTCTCGCCACCGTGCGCCGGCTCGTGGGCAGCGCAATGGCGGCGATCGGCGCCGGCAGCGCGGCGCAGCTCGCCCTGCAACGGCAGACCTTCGATACCGCGACGGGGCAGTTGCGGGAGCTCTCGAGCGTCATCATCCCGCTTGCCGAGCAGGCGGTGAGCCTGAGCGCCGCCCAAGCGACGCTCGAGGACTGGAGCCATGCGCTGGCCGCGCAGCAGACGACCGTGCGCAACTATCTCGGCCTGCGCGTGGGCGTCCTCCTGGGCTGGGTCGTCGTCGTGCTCATTCTCTCGGAGATCTGGCGGCGGGCGACTTTCCGCTACCTCGCGGACTCCCGGCGCCGGCGGCCGTTCCTGGTGCTGAGGCGCCTCGTCATCGCCGTCCTGCTGTTCCTGGTCATCCTCTTCAACCTCGTCTCGCAGATCGGCTCCGTCGCCACCTATGCGGGGTTCGTGACGGCGGGCGTCGCAGTCGCGCTGCAGAACCCGATTCTGGCGATGGTCGCCTACTTCTTCTTCATCGGCCGGTACGGCGTGCGCGTGGGAGATCGCGTCACGATCTCCGGCGTGACGGGGCGAGTCGTCGACATCTCGCTCTTCAGGATCTATCTCATGGAGCTCTCCGGCCCCGACCTGCACTCCACCGGCCGGATGGTGGTGCTGTCGAATGCGGTGTTGTTTCAGCCGCAGGCGCTCTTCAAGCAGATCCCGGGCGCGGAGTACCTCTGGCACAGCGTGACGCTGACGGTCGTCGCCACGGCCGATGTCGAGGAGGCCTACAAGCGGTTCGAGTCCGCGGCCGACAAGGTGTTCGAGGGTTACCGGGATGCCATCGAGCACCAACACGCCATCGCACAGCGATTCATCGAGTTCGAGACCGGCGCGCCGGCGCCGGAAGTGCGCGTGCGGCTGACCGACAGCGGCCTGCAGTGCGAGGTGCGCTATCCGGTCGTGCCCGAGAGATCGGCCCGCATCGACCAGCAGATGCTCGAGGCGCTGCGCAAGGCCGTCGAGCGTGACGATCAGCTGAAGCTGGTCGCCTCGGGCGGCCTGGCGCTGAAATCCTCGGAAAGTTGAGGCGCCGCCTAACGCAGGACGGCGAGCCGCGCCAGGTTTGCCTGCACGATGGCATCGTGACAGGCGCTCTGCGCATACCAGCGGCGCGCGGCCATGACCAGGGCGGCGCAGATCTGAGCCGCATCGGCGTCCTCGGGACTCAGCGAGGCCAGCGTACCTGCCTTGAAGCCGCGGTGCCGCGTGCGCTCCAGCCGATGGAGCCGCAAGCGCCGCAACGCGAGAGCGGGTACCGACCTGTCGGCGACACTCGCGCGGTCCGTCCGCTCGCAGACGAGCTGAGCGATCCGGGCGGCGTCAGGATCGGCCGCCGCGGGCGCTTCGTCGTGGTGATTGATCCACTGCTCGCACCAGGCCTGCACGCGATCAACCGAGACCTCCATGCGCGCATCGCTCAGCGCGACGGCGATCTGCGGCAGGTCGAATGCCTCGCGCAGCGCCTGCTCCCAGCGTTGCTCCTCGACCAGCAGCTCGACGTCCGAGAGATAGCCGGCGAGCATGCGAGAGCTGGAAGGTCGGGTGGAGCGTCCAGGCTCTACACCCGGAGGCACCGTGGTCTGGTACGCGTACCGTTCTTGCATGCTTCAAGTCTCGGATGATTGGGTTACGGGAGTATTACCGTCCGCCGGGCTCTCGGACGCCTCCACTATTGCGGTGTGCCGGCGCGTGCTCTTGCGCTGGGTCCGGCGGGAGGAGCCCTTTAGGGCTTGCGGACGCGCCCTGCGCCGACGTGTACTTCCGTTGCCGGCTGAGGCATCGGCAGCGGACCTCTTGCGATGCGCCGCCTTGCGGGCCTTCTTCCACACCTTGCGAGCCGCGTCGGCCTGCTTGCGTGCCCGCTTGGCCTCGCGTTTTGCCTCTTTGAGCCGCTTGCGGGCGCGCTTGAGCTCGTCTTTGGCGATGCGCACGCGCTGCCGTGCGACTTCCGCCTGCAGCCGGGCCCGCTCGAGCGGCTCGCCCCGCTCTCCCGCGGGGGCGGCTTCTGGACCTGCGCCTGCCGTGTCGCCGTTCGCGCGCTCGCGTGCGGCGGCCGGCGGCTTCCCAGCGGATCGCTTTTCAGTGGCTTTTTTCCCCATGCGCGGCGGCGAGTGCGGGCGAAAGGGTGACCAGTGTCACACAACGGCGCTCCGCATGCCACCGCGAATTTTATCCACAGAATTTGTGAATAACCCTGTGCACACCGGCGCCTGCCGGCGGCAAAGCCGCAGCGCGGGCAAGGGCTTGCGTCAGCATGGACAGCGATTGAGCAGGCGCCGCGTGCTTGGACGGTGGCGCTGCGGACGCGATCGGCGCGTTCAGCGGGAGCGGATGGGCAACAGGGTGGCGGTCACGCGGTTGCGCCCGCCGTTCTTGCTGCGATAGAGCGCGGCGTCGGCGACCTTCAGCAGTTGCTCCGCGAGCTTGCGCTCTCCGACGGGCACGCGATCGAGCCCGCAGAGCCCGAAGCTCGCAGTGACCTCGAGGTCGCGGCCGCTCACCTTGAACGGCTTGTTGGCAACGCCCGCGCGCAGCCTGCGCGCGACATCGAGCGCATGCTCGTAGGGCGTCTCGGGCAGCACGACGGCGAACTCCTCGCCGCCGATGCGCGCCACCCAGTCGACACCGCGGCGCAGGGACTCCTGCAGCCGCGTGCCGAAGTGGCGCAGAATCTCATCGCCGCCCGCGTGGCCGAAGGTGTCATTGGCCTTCTTGAAGTAATCGATGTCGCACAGGATGAGCGACAGCGGCCTGCCGTAGCGGGACGCGCGCTCCACCTCGCGGGGGAAATGCTTGCTGAAGAAGCGCCGGCTCGCAACGCGAGTCAGATCGTCGGTGGTCGAGAGCTTGCGATTCTCGACCAGCGCGATGCGCAGAACGCTCTCGAGCTCCGCGATCCGGCGGGATGCGCCGATGCGCGCGCGCAGCTCGTGATCCGACACACGCCGGCCGACGCAGTCGTCCGCGCCGGCCATGAGGCCAGCCTCTCTCTCCGCCGATTCATCGAGAGGCGGGACGTAGACGACGTAGGGCGCGCGCGCTGACTTTTGCGCGCGGATGTTGCGAACGAGCTCGAGGCTGTCCGTCACGATGACCGAGCGAAACTCCGTGACCAGGCTGACGAGAGCCTGGGCCTCGTCGCCCGTCGATTCGACATCGAGCATGTCCGGCGGAATACGCCTCTCGAAGTCTTTGCGTATTCCAGCGTCGCCGATCGCCAGGAGGGCACGCGGCGGCGGCAGGACCCGCAGCATGACTGCGATGGTCGCGGTCGTGTCTTCCTGAGTCGCTGAAGGCTGCTGGGCGCGACGCTCGAGGACTCGCTTGATGACGGTGGTCTGGCCACCCGTGCGCATTTGGCCCCCCCAAGGGCTCGCCGATTCCGCTGGATGTTACAGATTCCAAGGACTCAAAACTGTGCCGCTTGGCGCAACGGCGGCGGCGGCGGGCGGACCGGCGGGTGGCGGACCGGCCCCCGAGCAGGCCAATGCCGGGCCGGATCGTGACGACGCGCACGTTTCCCCAGGAGCCCGGCGCGCCGCTACCATATGCCATCCGGCACCCCGAGCCTCAAACCGGAACGCCTTCCCGCCATGGGTCCCCCCGCCATTACCCGCCGCCGCCGCCCGTTTCTCGCCCCGGTCTGGCTGATCCTGGCGGCTGCACTGGCGGTCGTCGGCGTGGGGCTGTTCCTGCACGAGTCGGCCTCGAATACCATCGTGGTCATCGTGCCGCCCGCGAGCGAGGAGCTCGGCACGATCGACGACCCGCCGCTCTCGGCCGCGGGTGAGCAGCAGGCGCAGGAGCTGGCGCAGCAGTTCGCCGCTGCCGGCGGACCCAACGGATTCGCGGCGCTCTACGTGAGCGCCACTCGCCGGGCGAAGCAGACGGTCGCGCCGCTGGCCCAGTCGCTCGGCAAGCAGCCGGTGATTCTCTCGAGCAGCGATGCGGACGGGATCGCAGGGCAGATCATGGGCGAGCATACGGGAGACAGCGTGCTCGTCGTCTGCCCGCAGTCGGTCATCGCGGACCTCATTCAGGTGCTGAGCGGCCAGCAGGTGATCTCATCGGAGGGGCAGCGCGAGGCCTGGGTGGTGACCGTCCCGAGCTACGGGCCGGCGAACGTGCTGCGGATCGGCTACTAGGGGGAGCGCGCGCTGAGCGCGACGGCCTTGCGTACGAACGCCTCGTGCTCGCCGATCCGGAAATCGGCGACGACGGCATCCTCGATGTGCCTCGCCTGGTCGATGAGAAACGTCGCGCGGCGCACTCCGAATCCGAGCGGCCCCTGCACGCCATACATCTTGATCACGAAGCGGTCGGTGTCCGCCAGGAGAGTGAAGGGGAGCTTGTACTTCTCGCGGAAAGCGCGGTGGCTCTCCGGCGTCTGCGGGCTGATGCCCGCGACCCTGAGGCCGGCCGCGTCGAGCTCTCCATGCAGGTTCCGGATCTGGCAGGCCTCGCGGGTGCAGCCCGGCGTGAAATCGGCCGGATAGAAGTAAAGGATCAGCGGGCCATCGCGCAGCAGATTGCTGAGCGAGGTCGGCTGGCCGTCCGCGTCCGGCAGGGTGAACTCGGGTGCCCGTGCGCCGATTGCCAGCATGGGGGTCTCCAGGGCGGCTTGGCTCCAGCCACATGATAGCGGCGGGGCGGGGTGCCCAGGCAAGACACGGCGTGAAGGGGAGGGGCGCCGGAGGGGTGTGCCGTTCCGGGACAGGCGCTGGCGTCCGGGCCCGGGGCGCGAGGGGGGTGGGATGACGAACGCCGATTGGACGTGCCGCGCTCGGGTGCTAGAATCGCGCGCCTTTCGTGGGGCGGTAGCTCAGCTGGGAGAGCGTCGCGTTCGCAATGCGAAGGTCGAGGGTTCGATCCCCTTCCGCTCCACCACTTTATCCTGGTCGATGCCTGGTGGCGCGCGGCGAATTACCTGGCCGTCGGGCAGATATACCTCTACGACAATCCGCTGCCGCGAAGCAAACGGGCTGCATTACGTTGCCGACTCGATGACGGGCAGCGCCATGAGCTGTGGTCCGCGTCGCACGCGTGATACGCGGCTTGCAAAGCGCTTCGGCTTCACTACCAGCACATCACAGGATAATTCGTCGAGCACGCGCTCGGCAGTGTTGCCGAGAACGAGGCGCTTGAACCCTGAGCGGGAAATGGCGCCCATCACCACGATGTTGCAGGCGACTTCCTCTGCCGTGTCTTTTATCGCATCGAGGGGATGTCGCGGCGCAACATGGCGTCGTGACTCGGGGACCGCGGCGCCGTTCAGCACGCGGGCCAGCGCTTTCCGCGCGCGCGCCTGCGCCTCTGCTGCGAGCTCTTCGGTCGCTCCCGCGAGCGCCCAGGCGGACTCGACGGCGGCTGCGGGCAGAGGATCGTAGGCGAAGACGGCGTGCAGGGAGCCGCGCAGGGCGTGTGTGAGCCGGGAGGCGCAGCTCAGGATTTCACGGTCGAGCTGCAGCGGTTTCGAGTAGGCATGGGTCGGGTCGACTGCCGCGAGGATGGAGGGATGATCGTAGGCCTGCGGCGTCTTGACGAGCAGTACGGGTACGGGAGCCAGGCGCAGCAACTCGAAGTCGGTGAAGCGCAG